>NZ_BAABAB010000018.1:0-41824 GCF_039537205.1 Microlunatus ginsengisoli
CTGAGGACATCATCCAAAAGGTGTCCAGAGGTCGCGACACCCTCCACCAGATCAAATCAACGACGGACCACTAGGCCCCTCTCCCGCGAGTCGACCTGGCTGCCGGGCGAGCCGCCGAGTCTGCCGGCGCCGCTCAGCCACCTCTGGCTGGAGCGCGGAGGCTGGAGACCGATGCCTGCACTAGTGCCCGTCGCAGGGCTGGTGTGACTTCATGCGTTGATCAGCTCCCGGAGCCACGTTGAATGCCGCCGACCATGCGCTGATCTTCGCTCGGCGGCAGCGACGTTTTCTGTCCAACCCCCCAACCCGCCGGCGCCGAGCTGCAGAGCTCGAGCCACACGCTCCGGCGGATCCAAAGCGCTGGTGATCAAGAGCCGCCGATCCCCGCGAAGCGGGGATCGTGCCGGTGCCGCGATGGTAGCGGGGCTTGCCCCGCAGTACTGTGCTTAGGCGCGAAGCGCCTGAGACGTGGCTCCGCACGGGCTGGTCCTCGAGCAGCGATCCGCTGACATACTCGATCCCTTCGGCCGGCGTCGACGGCACGCCCCGACTAAACTGAGACGCTCGGGTGAGCTCGACGATTTCCATCGGGTCGCCACCGCCCGGCGGCAGGCTGCGCACGAGCCGGGGGAGTGCGGGTCGGTCGAGTGTCCCTCCAACTCGACCAGGCGCATGCCGGCGTCACCCAGCGCCCGCGCGGATCACTGACCGGCGCCGAGGGTGGATCGCAGCAGCACACCGGAATCCAGCGACGTCGGTCTCGAGCTGATCGGACCCGCCGACGACAGGTGCGACCTGGCCTACGTCGACGGCGAAGACAACGACAACGGCCTGCTCGACGGCGCCGACAGCGCCGCCGTCGAGACCTGGATCTACCCGGGGAGCAGTTCGATCTGCGACTCCCGGTCTTCGACTTCGACGCTGCATTCGTCAAGACCTTCCACCCGGCGATCGACGTGACCAAGGACGCCGACCCGACGATCCTGGTCGGCTCGGGTGACGTCACCTACACATACGAAGTGCGCAACAGGTGCGACTCGTCGATGACGGCCGGCAGGGCTCACACTTCGCACGGCCACAGCTGTGCGCAATCGCCGAGCACGCTCGGATCCGGATGCTGTCCCCGGTGTGAACTCCGAATCCAATCTGCACATGCTTCTACCGCGCGACCCTCGCTGGACGTATGGCTCCGACCGGGATCGGCGAAGCCGAGAAGTGCCCCGCGGGTTCGACGAGTATCAGCTCCACGAGAACAGCTGTGCAGCGTGTGGCACGCTGTGATGCACGAGAACCGACCCTCCGGGCGGGATTCCTGGGCCGTTCCCGGTCCTGCTTGTTCCCGGTCCTGCTTGTTCCCGGTGTGTCCGGGGCCGTATCACGGTGACGTTCTTCGAGTCCTACCAGATATGAGCCCGAAGCAGCAGCCACCGGGGGGCACGCCGGCCCCGGCGCCGGGCTGGTACAACGATCCAGCCGGCGCAGGTTGGCGTTGGTGGAACGGTCACCACTGGACTGACCACTACGCGGGCCGGGTAAAGCCGGCCACCGTCCCCGTGGTTCCGTCCCGCACCCGCCGCCGGGTGCCCTGGATCCGGATCTCCGTGTTGGTGATCGCCACCGCGTTCGCGGCGATTGCACTGGTCCGGGGGCAGGACGTGGCTCGCGTCGGCCTGGACGGCCAGATCGAGTTCTACAGTCGCGGCACGTCGCAGGTAGACGAGAATGCCGTCCGGAGACAGCAGTCAGAGATTGAGGACCGGGTCTCGTCCCTGGAGCAATCGGCCCGAAGCGAAAGCGACAACACCGGTGCGCAAGCTGGCACGGCCAACATCGCCGGAGCCTGGGCAGGTGGGGGTGCCAGTTACACGATCGAGCAGTACGGCACCTCCGCTGTCATCGTCGAGCAGAGCACTTACGGCGTGACGGCGTACGGTATCGGATCGGTGAGCGGCACGCAGTTCTCATTTGAGTTCGAGGCCTTCGACGGCACCACCGGAACCGGGGAGCTGAACCTGATCAACAATCAGCGCCTTGTTGGCCAGTTCACCAACTATGCGGTGAACAAGACAGTGGACGCAATATTGACTCGCTGATCGGCCGGCCCCACGGATGGAACGGCATCACCCCGTCGACAGGAACGGCGACCTGCTTGCAGCCAGGATCGTTGTGGCACTGCCGCCACAGGCAGCCGTCGAGACCGAATGTAACTGCCAATGGTGTGTAGGGCATGGTGGGCGATCGCCCGGTCGGAGGCGCTGCGTTCGTAAGCGTAGGTGGCGCTATCCGGCGAACCCTTGTGTGGCGGAGGCCATGCCGTGCCCGGTCACCGCCGGGACCTCCGCCTTCCGCCATCGTGCCGTGTTGACGACCCGCGGATCGAACACACCGGGAGGGTTGCCGATCGCGCGGGCGAGGATGGGTGACCGGCGCAATGCGATGTTTAGCCTCATCCAGTCCGGTGAGATCGGCCGCCCGGGTCAGATCGGCGGGGGACAGCCCGACATGGAAGTCCGAGCCGAGCGGGTCGCAGACCTCGTCTCGAAGGAACCTGCCGAGGCTGCGGCCGTCGACCCGGCGGACAACCTCGCCCACCAATGCCCGTTGCAACGCAGGCTCACCGCACCCCGACCCTGGTGGCCACAGCGGCGGCGGCTTCGCCACCAGGCCACACATCAGCTCCCAGTCGTAGAAGGCTTCAGCCGGTGCTGGATCGTCCAGGAGCACGTGAGCCGATTGATGGCTCAGCACCTGCCGCATGGTCGTGTCAGCCTGCATCTCCGGCCAATAGGTGCGAAGCGGCGCGCCCAGGTCCAGCAGGCCCCGGTCGACGAGCACCAGTGCGCAGCCAGCGGCGAACGGTTTCGACACCGAGTACGGCATGGCGATGGTGTCCCGACGCCACGGACGCGCTCGATCGGCGTCACACACGCCACCTCAAAGGTCAACCAACCAGCGGTGTCGTGCCAGACTGCGACCGCCGCACCGGTGCCACGGATCCGCCGATCGGCCTCGACGATCTGCGAGAACGCCTCAACCGTGGCGCCGAAGGCAGAATCGCCGAACCCCTCGACAGACACACCCATATGCTGGCCGGGCCGCGCAGTCATCGCCAAGACCCCCGGCCCCTACGGGGTCGCAACTGCCTACGGGATGGAGCCACTAGCCGCGCCAGCGTCGTCGGCACGTGTGGCGAGGATCGAAGCGGTGTTTACCTGTGGTGTGGTCGGCTCGAGGACGGCGGTGGCGACGAGTCCGGGGTCGGTGTAGACGAGGTCGACGAGCCCTCGATTAGGGGTCGTTACTTGGCAGGTGGCGATCCCGAACCAGGAGTTGCCTCGGGTGTAGCCGACCCCGACGACATGTTTGCCGGGGTCGGTCAGCAGGCAGAAGGTGGCCGACCACCATATTCCGCGGGGTACTCGGTCGACGAACACCACTGGGCGTCCGGCTTCGGCTGTGGCCGACATGGGTGCCGGTACGCGGATCCGGACCCCCCGATCACCGGGTAGGGCCCGTCCGGGCCGGTTGAGGAACGCTCGAACTTCCCGATAGCCGAGCAGGAGATCGTCGGGTTGGAGGTCGGTGCCAGTGTCAACGAAGGTGCGGTGGACGACTCCTTCGTACGGTGAGCGGAGGGTGACGACCCGGGTCGGTTCGGCGCGGGCCGTGGTCGAGCGAATCTCGACCTCGACCAGAGGTCGTCCGAGACCAATCGGCTGACCCGGCCGGGTGAGCCATCGGCGAAGGACCGCCCGCCGATCCGGGGTCCAGTGCAGCAGTTCGCGAATGGTGACCGTTGCATCGCGGACGGGTGGAGAAGGTTTGGCGGGCGGACTCGGTGTGGTCACCGGCACCGGCTTTGTTGCTGCTGGCTTTGCCGGTTCCGTGGGTGGTCGGTAACGTTCCGCGGCCATCGCTGCGCCGAGCGCGACGCTGTGGGACGGGTTCCGCGGCATGATCACTTGGCAGTCGAGACGACGCGAGAGCGATTCGAACACCAGGGGGATGCGGACCGAGCCACCGACCAGCACCACGGAGGTGAGCTCCGTGGTCGAGGTACCGGCGTTTCGGACTGCTCGCTCGAAGGCGCGGATGGTGTCGTCGAGCGCCGGTCGGACCATCAGCTCGAACTCGCCGCGATTGATCCGCACGGAGCGGGTCAGACCGGGCAGGTCGACTGACACCTCCGCAACGTGATCGATTGACAGCGCTTCCTTGGCGGTGACGCAGCGTCGACGCATCCGGGTCAGCGCGGCGACGATCTCGGGGTCTTCCGAACGGGCAAGATCGGGCGCGTCACGACCCAGCGCATCGATGGTGAAGGCGTAGATCGCCTCGTCGAAGTCGATGCCACCGAGGTGCTCGATCCCCTCGGGGGGCCCAGCCAGCGCGAACGCCCCATTACGGGTGGCCCTCAACACCGCGGCATCGAATGTCCCCCCGCCGAGGTCGTACACGCCAACGAGCGAACCGTCGCGCCGCGCGTCTGCGCCCGCGTGGCGGACGGCCGCCGCCTCTGGCTCGGTGCACACGAGCGCGCTGGGCACCTCAGCCATCCGTATCACTTGTCGCAACAGATCGTGCTTGTATGGGCCCCAGTTGGCAGGGCAGGTGACGGCCAGCAACTCCGGAAGGTCTCCTTGTACGGACGCGACGCGTTCGACCACCCAGCGGAGTTGATGGGCCATCAGGGTTTGGGGGGAGAACATCCGCCCATCGATGATCAACGGAACCTGGTCACCCAACCGTCGCTTGAACTCGCGAGCGACCATGGTCGGCCGTTCCTCGCCGAGCTGTTCGGCTTCCCACCCGTGCACCAACGCACCATCGTCGCCAAGGCAGACGGTTGACGGGGCGTCGTATCGGCCGGGCTCAAGCTCGACGACCGTATGGTTTCCGTCCCGCGCGACGGCGGCGGCGGTGAATGTGGTGCCGAGGTCGACACCCAACCGATATGACGTCATGGCGTGTTCCTTCCGCGGGTCAGGTGTTGGACTCCTGTGAGTGGGTTGTCGGCACCGACGGAATGTAGTCGATCGGTTCCCACCCCGGGAACACATCCGGCGCGTCGGTGGGCTGTTCAACGGTTGGCTCCGATAGCGGATTGGCCGGCTGCTGCGGCGGCTCCAGGGGTGGTCCCGCCGGATGCGTCGCCGACGCCGGACCGGTCAGCGGTGCCACCGGCATGCCGGTAGCGATGGGATTGATCGATCCGGCCGGTGCCTGCGGATAGGCCGGTTGCGGAGCCGTCATGGGCACCTGGGGCTGTTGCGGCAGGCCGAGCGCGGCGCCCGCCGGTCCGCCGCCGGTCGGCGGCAGCCCGTACGGCGGTTGTGCGCCAGGATCTGACCCCGGACCTCCCGGCGCCATGCCCGGTCGACGCCGCAGCACAACCAAAACGACGGTCAGCCCGGCCGCGACGACTATCACGAGCGCAATCCCGACGATGATCATCGGCGTTCCGAACAGGCTCCCGAAGCCGTCACCGGTTTCCTGTGCCGGCGGGGGTGGTGTCTTGTCGTGGCCCGCGTTGATCTCGGTCTGACTCTTCGCGATGAAGGCATCGACGTACGCGTGAGCCGGGAACAGCGCCTTCACCTGTTGGAACTCACCCAACGCCTTGCTGTAGTACTCGCTGTGGAAGTCGTCCAAGGCCCGGTCGTAGATCACCGTGGTCTGGCTCGGCGTGGTCAGGTCGGCACCACTTCGACTCAAAGCGTCCTTGATCACATCCAACGGCATCAGGTAGTACTGGCCGGCACCGGAGCCGTTCTGGTCGGTAGCACCCCAGACGAGGATGCCGACCACCTGTCCGTCCTCGTTGAACGCCGCCCCACCGGAGCTGCCCGGCATCGCATTCGCATCGGTCTGCAGGATCGGCGTCCCGCCGCTGGTCGTCTTCAGCGCAGTGATCGAGCCCTTCGTCAAGGTGGGCTGCAACTGCGATGCCTTCGAGAAGTCCTTCAGATACGTTGCCGCGGCCGGGAACGCGTTGATGTAGACCTGCTCGCCCTGCTGCGGAGAATCGCTGCCGAGCGGCACCGTGGGCAATGACCCATCGACCCGGATCCGCAGCACCGCAACGTCGGCGCCCAAGGCCGGATCGGAACGGAAGACGACCTCGGCTGGCTGGTTCTTCCCCACCCGCTGGCCGGTCCCGGAGGCGACCCCCAGCCGGACCGCCACAATCGGCCTGCCCAGATCGACATGGACCTTGGCCTGGGCGAATCCCGACATCGTGCGCACGATGTTCCTCATCGCGCCGGTGGAAAGATCGAACTTGGCGAACTCCTTCAACCACGCCTTGCTATCGGCCCGGGCGAAGTTCGCCGCACCGGACTCGGCGAACAGCTTCTTCACGTCGGCATCCGGGGTCACCACGTGCCGCGCAGTGATCACGTAGCCGTCACGGTTGGCGATGAAGCCGCTGCCGACGAACTGGGCGCTGAGCTTCTGGGTCCGCTTCCGCCCGGTCTCCTTGAGGTAGCGGGCCGGGTCTCGCTGAGCGCGGTCGAAGATGTAGCTGATGAACCCGCCGGCACCGAACTCGCGGCGAAGCAGTTTCACGTAGGCACGCACGATCAGTTGCTGGCCCGCCTTGGAGAACTCGATCCGGCCCAGCTTCACGGTCGCGTGATACTCCGTCGTGATGATCTGGACGGCTGGGTTGGTGTACTCGGCCAGCTTTGTTTCGGTGGTTGGCGGATTGGCGCTGGCGGGCACCACCCACATTCCGGCGCTCAACGCCGTTGCAGCCACGGTGGCCGCCGCGCCCCGGGCGATTGCCCGCCAACGTGCGGGGCGGCGATCGCCGACCCCAATGCCCTTTGTGGTGTCTCCTTGCATGATGTTGCCCCCATCTCGAACGTGCCCCATCGACCCGTGTCACTGTCGGACCGCCGCAGCCGCGGCTGGATCAATCCAGCTATCTAGATGGCGGCGGAGGGCGGTCAGATACCAAGGAGGGCAGACGTCGCGAATTCACCTAACTGGGGGAGACGGCGTACTTCCTTGACGGGCCGTGGACCATGCCTGATCGCACCGGAGTTGACATTTCTCCACTCCGAGTTCTGGATTTCAAGGCTTGTCCCGTGGCTCAAGTACCGGAAGGGCCTACGACGCGGTCCCGCTTCCGCATCGCCGCACACCCGGGCTACGAACCCACCCATCCGCACTACGCGCCGGGAGAGGAGGACAGGTGAGTCTTCGATGACGGCGGTCTCGAGCTGGGCCACGTCATCGCTGTGTTGCCCGCTCGAGCATTGGCGTGATGCGGAGACGCAGCCCGGCCGGCTCCCACAATCGACCTTCCCCGGATTCAAAGACACGGTCCTGGTTCGGGGGCCCGGTACTAACCTTCCCTACGTGCACCCGAACAGCATCGCCGACGCGCTCAGGCAATCGGTGATATTCGAGGCGGTGGGCCGTGACGCAGTCGACGAGCTGGCTGCGCTGTGCCGCTCACGCCAGTACCGTCGAGGTCAGTTCCTGTGGTGCCAGGGTGACCCCGGTGACTATCTGGCCGTGATAGCACAAGGTCAGGTGAAAGTGACCGCATCCACGCCTGGGGGCGACGAGATGCTCCTCGCCACACTTGCCCCATACGAGGAGGTCGGACATCTTGCCGTGATCGATCAAGGCCAGCGATCCGCGTCCGTGGTGGCGATGGAACCGACGATGGCGATCCTGATCGGACGCGCGCCGTTACTGGCACTCATGCAGACCAGTCCGGAGATGCTCGATGCGCTTCTCCGGTCGATGGGACTGCTGGTTCGCCGGCTGACCGATCGCGCAAATGATCTGGTGTATCTCGACCTCGGCGGCCGAGTCGCCAAACTGCTGCTGGCCCAAGACGGTGAGCATGCCGGAGACAATCGTGGACTCCACCTCGGCCTCACCCAGACCGAACTGGCCCAGATGGTCGGCGGCTCAAGACCGGCCGTGAACCGGGTGCTGCAAGATCTGGTTGCTCGGGGCCTCATCAGACTTGAGGGCCGAAGGATCGTCATCCGCGACCGGAGCGCGTTGGCGCGTCGGGCCGGGATCTGATGTTGGAATGGCCGAACCGGAGAGATAGGCGATGACTCGATGGCAAATTGGAGGCTGTGATGCACAGTCGGTGAGTCTTCTGATTCACGGGTGCAAGCTCCTAGGCGGCGTCTCTGGTCAGCGCCTGAATGGTTGCCGTGTTCGCGAGCTTGGACAGACAGCGGGCCCGGGTGGGGCCGATGCTGCCGATCGGCATGTTCATTTGGGAGCTGATTTGCTCGTAGGGGATCGGCGGGTCCGCCGCGAGGAGGCCGACGAGTTCCTGGGTGCGCGGCGGCAGTTCAGCCACGCCCTGGCGGACGGCCTCGCAACGCTCAGCGCGCAGGAGGTGGGCATCGACGTCACCGTCGGACGAAGACATCAAAATTGTCGCGTTGGTTGTACCCGGATCGGCCAGCAGCGCCACCCGGTGACGTGCGCGGATCACACCGCACGCCGCGTTCGTGGTCGTCGTCTTGATCCAGCCGGGAAGAGCTCGAGGGTCTCGGATCGAGGACAGGTTGATGAAGACCTTGAGCCAGACATCCTGGCTGACGTCGGCTGCATCCTCGGACCCCAGTCGGAACTGCCGACATACCGAGTTGATCAAGGGTTGGAACTGTTCGATTAGTGCATCCCAGTCCGGGCCTAGGGTCGTTGTGCACACAGGGTCCTCGGCGTCCCGCGGCGACGGCTCAGTGTCATGCATGTCGCTTCTCCCAGCGGTTGGAGGTCGATCTGCTGCCGCCTAATCTGCTCAGCAGGAGCCCCCGCCGCTGTGCTGCAGAGCACAGCATCCGTGTACGGCTGAAGACACTCGGTGCTGGCTCAATTGAGGCTTGCCCCACCCGGCGCAGCCTGCCGTGACCTGACCGGGAGCACTCAATCGCCGGATGCTTCCCCATCGAGGGGGTAGCGCCGCTTCAGCTCTGCGCTTCTTTCCGCGTTCGACGACGTAGCGCATTCGCCGCCAGGCGTTGGGCGTTGACAGGCGTGACAACAGACAGTTCCGACTTAAGTTAAGCTCCGGCATGGGGTCACCTAGGTCGTAGTCGCTGACTCTGGTCGGGCCGAGCTCGCGACAGCTGACCTCGGGCTTCGAGCCGGGTTAGGTCTTGACCTCCTCTGAGGTGGCCAGCTCGCTCGATGCCGCACTTTCCGCGACTTTAGAACGTCGCAACACCTTGAGTCAGGCAGACCCCCAATGGATATCCTCGACTCCAGGAGGGATCGCTTTCCGGCACTTCCTCCAGCGGGTGAGGGGAAGGTCCTGTGGGAGGAGCCTTTGGGGACCGCGGAAGCGTCCCGTCGCGTCAGATGCGGGTGGCCATGTGAGCCGGCCGCTTGATGAGCAGCTTCCGTCGAACAGGACGTTGCCGACGGGAACCGTGACCTTTGTCATGTCCGACATCGAGGGATCGACTCGGCTGCTTCGTGAGTTCGGCGAGACCTACGCGGTACTGCTCGCCACCCATCAGACTCTTCTGCGCACTGCTTGTGCGGACCACGACGGCGTCGAGATCGACGCCGAGGGTGACGCCTTGTTCTTCGCGTTCACCGATGCAGCCCAAGCGGCCCGAGCCTGCCTCGAAGGTCAGCAGTCGCTCGGCACGCACCCGTGGCCAGAGGCTGGCCAGGTACGCGTTCGCATCGGAATACACACCGGCGAGGCTAAACCAAGCGGCGGAAATTACGTGGCACTTGCCGTTCATCAAGTCGCTCGCATCTGTGCCGCCGCCCACGGTGGTCAGACTCTGATCTCCGAGTCCACCGCCCATCTCCTCGCCCGCAGACAGGTTGTCGGCTCGACAATCGTCCCGCTTGGATTATTCCGGCTTCGCGGCTTTCCAGACCCACAGCGATTGTTCGAACTGCGCCAGGTCAACCTTCAGCACCGATTCCCCCCGCCCCGTGCGGTTGGCGTGGTCAGGCACAATCTGCCATTCCTCCGATCAAGCTTCGTCGGGCGAGACGACGAACGCACCGAATTGGGATCGCTGCTCCAGAACGAGGGCGTCGTAAGCCTGGTCGGAATGGGCGGTGTGGGAAAGACCCGCCTCGCGATCCAGGTCGCCTTTGACGTCGCCGATCAATTCGCCGATGGGGTCTGGATGGTGGAACTGGGATCCATCTCTAGTCCCGCGGCCGTTCCGCGGGCGATCGCCAGATCAGTCCTCACAGATGAGAAGCCCCGCGATGAAGTAATCGAAACCCTGGTCGAGGCTCTGGCTGAACAGACCGCGATGCTGGTGCTCGACAACTGCGAGCACGTTCTCGACGAGGTCGCACGTATTTCCACTCGCCTGTCGCGGCAATGTCGGCGCCTGACAATTCTGCACACCAGCCGGGAACCGCTCGACATCGACGGCGAGATCGTCTGGCGTGTCAACCCGATGCCCGTCGTCAACCCGCGCGTTGGGACCGAGGAGTCGAACGCATCGGATGCAGTGTGCCTGTTCGCTGCCCGAGCCCGCACGGTCCTGCCACGTTTCCGGTTGAGTGCGGAAAACATCGGCGATGTCACCGCTATCGTGACCCAGCTCAATGGGATCCCCTTAGCCATTGAACTCGCCGCGGCGGCCCTCAGCGACCGCCCGCTTGAGGCGATCCGCAGCGCACTTGCCGACCGTTTCTCGCTGGTCACCTACGGCCGCCGCACCGGTCCGAAGCGCCATCAGACACTCCGCGCCGCCTTGGAATGGAGCCTGGAATTGCTCCCGGTCGAGGAACGTCGACTTTTCGCTGCTCTCGCCGCGTTCGACAACCGGATGAGCAGCGACGCGGTTGCAACGGTTTGTTCCGGCTTGGTCGCGCCGGCCGATGCCATCCCACGAATCCTCCGCCACCTCGCGCGGGCCTCCCTAATCGTGCCCGGTGAACATGCGGATCGCTGGTCGATGCTCGAATCTGTCCGGCAGCTGGCAGAAATCGAGCTGGACGCGCTTCACGCTCGCCCTCAGTTGATTGCCCGGCATCAGGAGTGGTTCGCACGTCGGGCGGCCGACCTCGCCCCCCATATCGGCCGCGCGGAGGCGGCAACCGCCAGGCGCGAACTGACCGCCGACGAGGCCAACTTCCGGCGCGCGATCCACACAGCGATCGAAGCGCAGAACACCAACGTGGCCCTTCGGCTGTGCAATGAGCTCGCACCGTTCTGGACATCACACGGGGACTGGAGTGAAGGTTGTGAGCTGCTGGAGGCAGTGATCGCCCTACCCGACTTCGAATCGGGTCTCCGCGCTTCCGCGCTCGTAGCGCTCGGCCACCTCCTTCTCCTGCGAGGCGATCTGGCGTCGGCGGAAGCTCGATTCGTTGAGGCACGACGGCTCGCCCCCCGACCCGGCGACACCCCCATCTACGCCCGCGCCGTCGCCGGCGAGGGCCACATTGCCTTTCGTCGTTCGCAACTGACTAAAGCGCAGAGCCTCTGGGAGGAGGCACTAGGAATCGCCGAGCGCAGCGGCGACGGGCGCACGGTCGCCAGCACTCTGCGCAGCCTTGCAATCTGCTCCGCAAGCAGCGGACGGCAGGACGTGGCTGGTCAGCTTCTCGACCGGGCGCTGCAACTGGCTCGGGCACTGGGGGACGACCAGCAGGTGCGACTGCTGCTCGGCTCGATCGCCGAACTTAGGCTGTGGTTGGGTGACTATCAGTCCTCTGAGCAGGCTTACGGTGAGGCCCTGGCGCTCGCTTCGTCGATCGGTGACCTGTCCGCGAGGCCCCTGATCTTGGCGGAATTAGGTTGGGTTGCGCTGCTGCAGGGTGATATCCCGACCGCCCAGCGCCTCGCAGTTCAGTCCGTCGAGTTGGGTGACGAACTCGGAAGCCTGCGGGTGAAATCACACGCCTTGCGCCTCGAAGGCGAGGCCCTGATTCGTCGTGCGGACTACGGTCCGGCGACCACTGCACTCGCTGCGGCTCTCGATGCGGCACAAAGGCTGGCTGCGCCGGCCGAGATTGCTGGCGTGTGTTGCTCGCAGGCCTACCTGGCACTCGCGCAGGGGGACAACGTGTCGGCTTGTCGGCTCGCGGAACAGGCAGGGGCGCCTTCATCGCTGGAACACACAATGCGTCTTGTGTCCTGGAGGTGGATCCTGGGCGTCGTCGCGCTCATCCGAGGTGACCTGCCGGCAGCCGAGCAGGTTTTCCGCGACGAGCTTGCGCAGGCTGAGCGCGCGCAATTGGTGCGCCATCAGGCGAATGACCTGTGGGGGCTGGCGCGGGTCGCTGCCAGTTCGGCAGACACTGGGAAGGCCGCGAGACTTCACCATCGTGCACTCATGATTCGCTATCGCATCGGGGACAACATCGGTATGAGCGACTCGCTGGTCGGCTTGGCGACGGTCCTTGCCCCGTCAGCGGCTCATGACGCCGCCCGCCTTCTGCAGGCCGCGCTGGCGATGCGGGCCCGAGTTGGTGCCAAGCCCACGCGGCGTGAAGCCGTCGAGATCACGACTGCAGTGGCCGCGATTAGACAATCCGCTGAACATGTGCGGCTCACTGGGGTGGGCAGCGACTCAGCTTTGGATGAGCGGTCAGCGGTGGAGCTTGCCAATCGTCTTGTCGAGGTCACTGTCATGGGTGTCCGATGACCAGCAGTGCAGCGAGCGGAAAGGAGGAGGCCATGACCGGGTGGCTGGATGGTGAGGTCGCGCTTGTCACTGGTGCGGGTTCGGGGTTGGGACGAGCGATCGTAGACCGGTTCGTCCGTGAAGGAGCCAAGGTTGTTGTGCTCGATCGAGCCGCCGACCGTGTGGCGAGCGTTGAGGCCGCGCACCATGGATCGGTAAAGGGCGTGGTGGGCGACGTCACCGTGTCCGCGGACAACGAGACGGCTGTCGCGAGGGCCAACGAATCGTTCGGTCACTTGGACATATTCGTCGGAAACGCTGGAATGTTCGACTTCGGCGCAAGAATCGTCGACACGCCGATCGACGACCTTGGGCGAGCGTTCGACGAGCTCTTCGGCCTCAACGTGAAGGGATACCTTTTAGGAGTGAAGGCGGCGATCCCCGCCCTGGCCGACAGCTCAGGCAGCATCGTTCTGACCGCCTCCATGTCGTCGACCCATGCAGGTGTGGGTGGCGTCGTCTATACGGCGTCCAAGCATGCAGTCGTCGGACTCGTCCGACAGCTGGCCTACGAGTTGGCCCCCCGTATCCGCGTCAACGGTGTGGCGCCGGGGTTCATGAGCACGGATATCCGCGGACCCAAAGCCCTTGGGCTGAGTGAGCAGACGCCGGCTGCAACCGTCGATCTCGAGCAGCTCGCGAGCGTAGTCACGCCGCTGGGATTCCTTCCACGACCGGAAGACTACACAGGTCACTACGTGCAGCTCGCATCGCGGACGAATGCAGCGGCAACCACCGGCGTCGTGATCGCCTGCGACGGTGGGCTCGAGGTTCGCGGATTCGACCTCGCGCTGGGCAGAGGCTGATCGAAGTCACTGCCTTCACTCGAGAAATCGCTGCAATGGCGATGTACTCGCCCTGAACCAATTTGAGGCACGATGATGCTCAGTTGCAATGTGCCCGTGATTAAACTCTCTCTTATCGGGACTACACGAGCTAAGGGGCTAAGGTCTTGGCCGCTGTGGCCTTCGCCAGCCGCTGCACCAAAACCGAACTCTCGCGCCCTGGTCGGAATCTCTGCATCCTCGGCCGGCGAACATACGGGAGTGCTTCGCAACTCCGTGCTCTGGCCACCACTCGTAAGTCGTCCCGCGTCGTGTAGAATCTACCTCTCTATGTCAATACGGCTACCTGGTCTCCTCCGAATCATTCGTTGCCAGTATCCGAACCTGTTGGTGGTGTCGGTGTTGCCGCCGTTGTTGTGTCCGTTGCGGTGACGGAGATCAGGGTGAGGCCGAGGTCGCGGACTTTGGTGAGCAGGCCGTGTAGTTCGGCCTGCTCGGTGACCGTGCCGGTAAGGGTTGTGGTTCCGTCGTCGTCGTGGGTCAGGGTCAAGCCAGCGAACCAGGATGACCAGTGCCGGTCCAGGTGCCCGTTGACCCGCAGCTGGTAGCCGGAGCGGACCTGTCGTTTCGGTGTGGGGGTCATCAGGACCCGGCCTTTGCGGTCGCCCTGTCGATGGGTTGGTTGATCCGGCGGTGGCGGGGTCGGCGGATGACGTACTCGGCGACCGCGAGGTTGATCACCCAGGCCGCTCCGAGACTCAGATCGAGCGTGAACTGGCTGGTGCCGAAGACCGCGGGTCCGATGGCCTTGGTGAACACCTGGGTGCCAGCACCCAGCGCGAGGGCGTACGCGCGGGTCATCCAGGCCCGGTGGCAGACGATGTCACGGCGGCGGATCGCGGTGAAGCCAAGGACGAGGCTGGCGGCCAGGCTCGACCCGAAAGCGAGCCGGAACAGGAACGCCAACACGCCGGTGTCTGGTTGACGCGGATAGAACAGCGTCATCCACAGCGCCGAGACCGCCACAGCCAAGCCCAGGAATACCAGGATCCGTCCGGCCGCCCGGTGCCAGCCCGGCCGGCGGCGCCGGAACCGGGCCGAGAACTGGAAGGCGCCGAGGACTGCGTACCCGAGGGCGCTGACGATGTGCACGATCAGCGGCACAGGTGATGCGGTCATCCGCGGGTCAGCCGGCATCAGCTGCGGGCCGCCGGCTAGCCCGATCAGTCGCAAGGTGCCGAAGACGGCGGGGGTGAGGACGAGGGCGATGAGTGCGAACGGCAGCCACCGGTTCGATCGCCCTCGGCGGCTGGCGGCCGAAGCGTGGCGGGTCATTTGGCGTCGGTCGGGTCGAGCTGTGAGCCGACCGGGGTGGGCACGGTCTTCGTGGTGCGCTGTTCGCGCCACAGGGAATAGCCGAGGCCGACCAGGGCGACGCTGACCGGAATGGCGAACAGCCGTTGGGTGAGTTCGGGCAGCTGGGAGGTCGCAACAGTCGCGACGGCACCCACGGACAGCAGCAGTGCCGCCCACCGGGCGAGGATTCCTGCCCGGAAGAGGGCGATGCCGAAGATGATCCCGCCGGCGATGTAGGCGATTCCGGCGCCGTTGATGAGGACGCCAACCGCACCGATGTCGCCGACCGGGGTGCCATGCGTGGCCACCGCGAGCACGTCATTGACATAGCCGGGCTGCTGGGAGGCGAGGACGGGGAGGACGAACACGCCGACGACCTGGACGCTGAAGATGCCGAGGTAGCCGAGGCCGAGGATGGCGTAGCCGATCAGGCCGACTACTCCGGTCTGCCGAACCTGGCGCAGGTAGATGCCGGTGACGCCGATCAGCGACAAGATGGCCATGAAGATCTTCGCGGTTTCGCGGACTGCGTACTCGGTGGTGGTGGTGAAGGGCGCGTCCAGGAGGGGGTGCTTGATCTGGACGGCAATGAACAGCAGGCCGCCGGCGACGGCGGCCAGGCCGGCCGCCCGGGTGAGCTTGGTGGTGGTGACGGTCATGTCTGACTCCCTGGTGTGTTGAGTGTGCGTGGCGGGATGACTTGAACCTAGGGACGGGCAGGGCGAGCGGGCGTCACCCAACGATGTGACTGACTGGGTGACTCGGCCGCGGCGGCGGTTACAGCAGGCCGCGTTCGCGGGCGCGGAGCACCGCCGCCCGGCGGCTGGTGACGTCGAGCTTGGTGAAGATGTGCTTGGTGTGGGTGCGAAGCGTGTTGTAGGAGACGAACAGCTCGCGGGCGATCTCCGGCCCGGTCAGCTCGCTATCGAACAGCCGGAGCACCTGCAGCTCGCGGTCGCTCAACGGGCCGGCCAAGACTCTGCCGACGACGGCGGCAGCAACCGGCCCGAAGGGGCAGCCGCGACCTCGGCCGTCGCGGCCAGCCCGAGCAGGCGCTGTGGGTGACCGTTTGCAAGTCCCTGTTCGCGCGCGTCCTGCAGCAACCTCAGCATGCGAGCACCCTCGTCCAGGAGGAGCCGCGCGTACGCCTCCGGTTCGGGGGCCAGTGTCAACGCCTCCACCAGTGACTCCAGGGCGTACGCACGCCGTCCCTGCGCGTCGCGGCCCAGGGCCTGCAGGAGACGAATCTCCAGGAGACTTCCCGCCCGCTTCGACGCATCGGCGGCCGCGTACAGCCGGTCCAACAGGCCGGACGCACGGTCGAGCGCTCGGCCGTCGTGGGCGGCCTCGTGCTCGGCGAGGAGCAGGCGGACCAGGGTGAGGTGGTCGAACTCCCGGAGATAGCTGGTGCCGTCGGTGGCGGACACGCCGCGCTCCCGAGCCCAGTCGGCCGCCTTGGACAGGTTGCCGCGCTTGATCCAGATCCGCGCCTTGAGGGCGGCGATGGGCCGGAGGTCGGGGAAGAATCCCGCCCGGTAGAAAACGGTCGCCCGGTCCAGGAACGCGACGGCCTCATCCGGTTCGCCGGCAGCGTTGGCGAGGAGCCCGCTCGCCACGAACCAGCGGAACCGGCCCTCGGTCATCGCGGTGTGGTCAGCGAGTGCTTCGGCGGCCTCGAGGTGTCGCTTGGCATTCGCGAGGTCGCCGGCCTCGCCGTCGAGCTCGCTCAGCCCGACGTGCAGGCCGGTCGTTGCCCGCGCAAAGGCGCCGCCCCGAGACTCGGCCAGCTGAATCGCGCGGGCGTAGAGGCGTCGGGCCTGGCTCGGACGGCCGGCGGCCAGCCACATATCCGCGAGCGGGATCGTGCTGTTCAGCGCGTCGAGGACATTGCCGGCGGCGTGCAGGCTGGCTACCGCCTGCGTGAACGTCTCCAGGGCGGTCGGCACATTTCCCTCGGCCCAGGCGGCCAGTCCGAGAAACCCGGCGGCACCACCGCGCGCGAGGTGGTCATCCGGTCGGGCGAGGTCGAGAGCGTGCCGGGCGTGTTCCGCCGTCGCGGCCGCGTCGCCTCCCGCCTGGGCGAGCGAGGCCCGATAGATGGCAATGGTCGCCGGCAGCGTCCGGAGCTCCGCGGTGTCGGGCAAGGGGAGAGCCCGCCCGACGGGAACGGCGACCAGCACGCGTTCCGCGTCGTCGAGCCGAGGTTCGACCGCGTCGAGGTCGCCGGAGTGCATCAGCATGTCTCCGTAGAACACGCTGAGCACGGGGCTGCGCCGGATGGTGTCGTCGGGCAGCGCCCTCAGCCAGCCGTACATCAGCGCCTCCTGCCGGTGGCGTCGGATGGCCGGCATGGTCAGCTCGACCAGGCGGGCCGCCCGGTCGAAGTCGCGTCCCGCGAGGGCGTGCCGGACCGCCTCGTCGGCCAGGTCGTGACCCTCTTACCACTGGCTGGCCCGTTGGTGTAGCAGTGAAACCTGGTCCGGCTGCTCGGTGATCATCCGGGCCCGGAGCACGTCGGCGAACAGGTGGTGGTAGCGGTACCACTCGCGCCGGTCGTCCAGGGCGACGATGAGAGGTTCGCGCGGTCCAGGGCCACGAGCATCTCGCTGCCGTCGTCACCGCCGGTGACGGCGTCACACAGCGGCCCAGTCAGCCGGTCGAGCACCGCTGATTGCAAGAGGAAGCGGCGCACCGTGTCGGTCTGGTGCCGCAGCACCTCCTCGATCAGGTAGTCGACGATGTAGCGGTCGTCCCCGGCGAACCGGGCAATGAAGCGGCTGGCGTCCTCGCGTCCCTGGAGCGACAGCGCCGCGAGCTGGAGCGCCGCGATCCAGCCCTCCGTCCGCTCCTCGAGGGCGGCGACGTCCGCCGCGGCGAGATCCAGGCCGGTCACCGCGGTGAGGTACGCGGTGGTCTCGGCGGAGGTGAAGCGCAGGTCGGCGGCCCGGATCTCGACCAGCTCGCCGCGTACCCGCCATCGGGCCAGCGGCAGATCGGGATCGGCCCGGGTGCTGATCACGACGTGCACGTGGGCCGGAAGATGATCGAGGAGGAAGGCCACACCCTCGTTACCTCCTGATTGTCGACCAGGTGGTAGTCGTCGAGCACCAGCCACACCTCGCCCGGCGCGGCGGCCAGTTCGTTCAGCAGCGTGGTGAGGACCAGTTCGGTGGGCGCCGGCGAGGCCGCAAGGACCTCCAGCGCTCTCGAACCCACGCCCGCGACTGCTCCCTCGAGCGCGGTTGCCACGTAGGTCCAGAACGATGCGGGTTCGTTGTCCGCGGCGTCGAGCGAGAGCCACGCGACGGATCGGTCCGCGGTGGCTGCCTCGTGCAGCCAGGCCACTGGCACGGTCGTCTTGCCGAACCCGGCCGGGGCCGAGATCAGTGTCAGTCTTGCGTCAGCTCCGGCCTCCATCCGCCTTATCAGTCGGGGGCGTGCCACCGATCGGCGCCGCAGCTTGGGGACGTACAGTTTCGTGCCCAGCAACACATCCGTCATGCCCTGCTCATTCCCCGGGAGCGTTCTTGTCGGTGGTCTCGCCCGGGCGTGCACGCGTTCGCCCGGCGGCCCGAACATGCTGAGGATCTCCGCCGGCTCGTCCACGGTGCTGCCGAGCCAGTGCGGCACGCGAGTGTCGAACTCGGCTGCTTCGCCGGCGCCGAGGGCGAGGTTGTGGTCGCCGAGCACCAAGCGCATGCGGCCAGCAAGGACGAACAGCCATCGAGTACCCCTCCGTCCAAGACGCGACAGACGTCAAGAGCAGGGGAAGCATCGTGAGCCCGGAGATCCATTGGGCCAACAACGTCGCGATCTCCCAGCAGCAGCATAGGATCACGCTGGGCGGCAAGATGGTGGCGACACTGACGAGCCCGACGAGCTCGGTGCGGGCGAAGGTTGGCACGTACAAGATCTCCAGCACGGTGACCTATCGGACATTCACCGAGCGGAAGGTCAAGACCGGCACGAGGGCGCCGTGGGAGCCGGCGCAGCATGACGGTCCGTACACCGCGGAAGGTGATTGCCGGCGGACGGGTGACATCAATGTCTTCGGCAGCCCTACGGACAGTTATCGGGGACCTCAGGGCTGGCAGTTGCCGGGCAAGGTCGGGCACGTCATGTTTCCCGCACAGTGCACTCGGCAGAACGAGGCCGAGCGCGGCACCGGCCCGGCCCAAGTCGGTTCGGCCCGTCTTGTGCGGGCCGGCGACCAGCTCGCGGGCGACGCCGTCGGAGGCTTGATCAATCAACGGCGATCGTCGGCGGGCGGTCTCTCAGATCACCGACGAGCGATCGATTTTGAGCACGCCGTTGGATGGCACCAGCTGGAACGATCGGCGTTCGGTGGAGTGTCGGTGGCCGCGCTTTTCAAGGTAGGCGACGGTGGCTTGGACGCGGTCCGGGGCGGTGGCGGTTACGTCGGTGACGGTTACCGCGTCGATGTTTTCCAGAACTTCTGGTAGCTGTTGCGTCCGCCGGTGCGGCGCTGGTAGGCGGGGGTCAGCAGCTCCCAGCCGGCGTTGGTGTCGTCGGGCAGCAGGGCGTAGTAGTCGGTCACGGCCTGGGCAAGCTGGGCTGTTGTCGGCACTGGGGTCGGGGTCTGGTTGGAACGGTTGCTTGACGGTTCGGTGGTGGTGGGCTCGGACGGGGCCGATTCCGTAACGCCGGGCCTCGTGACCGCCGGGTTGGGTCCGGGGCCGGTTGTCGGCCGCTCCAGGTTCGGCAACAGCCATGCGATAGCTGCGGTCCCGGCCAGCAGGATCAGCACCACGATGGCTGCGACTAGGAGGCCCGGGCGTCGCCGCTTCTGGGCGGCGGGCGGCGCCGCAGCCTGCGCTGAGGGGGCCGCGGCCTGCGGTGGGGCAGCCGGGGCCGGGTCGGGTGGCCGCTGTGCGAGCGCGGTGGGCGTGTCGGCAGGCGGGAGTGCCGACGTGGGGGCATCCGCACTGGGTGCGTTCGGGCGCACGGGCGGCATCGGTGGGATCCGGTCCCCGGCCTCGTGCCCTGGCCGGAGGGTCCTGCCGTCGGCCAGGGTCGACAGTAGCGCTGCCGCCTGGGCCATTGAGGGTCGGTCCTTGGGTTCCGCGCTCATCATCGCCATCAGCAGCGGACCCAACGCACCTGACCGCTCGGGCGGTCTCGCGTCCCCGGCCGTTACGCGGTAGAGAACGGCGATGACATTGCCGTCGCTGCCGAACGGCGGTTCGCCTTCGACGGCGGCGTACAGGGTGGCGCCGAGTGAGTACACGTCGGAGGCGAACGTCGACGCCTCGCCGCGGGCGACTTCAGGAGCCAGGTAGGCGGGTGTGCCGGTCAACATCCCGGTCATTGTGAGGGTTGTGTCGCCGAAGGTTCGGGAGATGCCAAAGTCACATATGCGGGCGGCACCATCGTCGCCGATCAACACGTTGCCCGGCTTGACATCGCGGTGCACGATGCCGAGGTCGTGCGCAGTGGCCAGCGCGGCGGCGACCTGGGATCCGACCCGCGCCGCCTCGGAGGCGGTGAGCGCTCCCAGTCCATGCATGGCCTCGGTCAGGGGCACCGATGGCACCAGTTCCATCACGATGCATGGGCTGCCCTGGTGTTCGACGACGTCGTAGACCGACACCGCGTGCGGATGGTGCAGGCGGGCGTTGATCCGCGCCTCCCGGATGGCTCGCCGAGCGGCCAGGTCCGTTTCGGCCGCGGTCAACCCGGGTTGGGTTCGCAGCTGTTTGACGGCCACCGGCCGATCCAGGCGCTCGTCGAGGGCCTGCCAGACCACCCCCATGCCGCCGGCGCCGAGTTGTCGAACCAGACGGTAGCGGTCGGCGATGAGAGCCCCAGGCCCAGTCATCGGCCCCCGCTTTCCCTCATCGGCCCCGCTTTCCCTGATCGGCATCGTCCGGCCAGGCCCGAGCGTACCCACCCGGCCGGTTGACCAGTCAGCCCAGCGCCGGGCCTTCCGTTCCCCGCGGAGCCAGCGCCAGCGTCAGTTAAGGCACCACCACGAAAGCTGAACCACAGAACGACACACCTCTTGCAGATCTTCTGAATGGTAACTACAGTTAGTCAGGTGATGACGGTTCATGTGCTGCATGCGGGGAACGGGTACACCTACCTGACCCGCTCGGTAGCGGCGTGTGACGCTCGTCTGGGCCGGTCGGAGTCGCTGGCCGACTACTACGTGGCGAAGGGCCAGCCGCCGGGCCGGTGGGCGGGCCGTGGCGCCGTCGCGCTGAACGTGTCCGGGGTGGTAACTGAGGCACAGATGAAGAGTTTGTTCGGTGAGGGCCGCCATCCGGATGCCGACGCGGTCGTCGCCGGCCTGGTAGCAGCCGGGGTGACGCCGGGGGAGGCGGACCGGGCGGCCCGGCTGGGCCGCAGGTTCCCGACGTACCAGCCCCGTCCGGGTGTGGCCCGGACAGTGGCGGACGCCCGGGCCGCGGCAGAGCAGAAGCTGGGCCGGCCGCTGTCGGAGGAGGAGCGGCTGGCGGTCCGTCGCACCGTCTTGGCGGCGGAGTATCGCCGTCGCCACGGCCGGGCCGCGGTGGATCCGATCGAGCTGGAGGAGGCGGCTCGAGAGGGGGCGGGGCGGCGGGAGGCGGTGGCCGGGTACGACCTGGTGTTCACGCCGGTGAAGTCGGTTGCGGTGTTGTGGGGGATCGGGTCGGAATCCACCCGGCGGGCCATCTTCGACGCCCACACCGCGGCGGTCGCGGACTGTCTGAACTGGCTCGAGACCAACGCCGCGTTCACCAGGACGGGCGACAAAGGGCAGGCGCAGATCGACGTCACCGGGGTGACCGCCGCGGTGTTCCACCATTGGGACTCCCGCGCCGGCGACCCGGATCTGCACACCCATGTCGCGGTGTCGAACAAGGTCCAAGGGGCCGACGGAACCTGGCGGTCGTTGGACGGCCGACCCCTGTTCGCGGCGGCGGTGTCGTTGTCGGAGCGGTACAACACCCGGATCGAGGACGAGCTCCGTGACCGGCTCGGCGTCACGTTCACCGAACGTGCCTCCGACGGTGAGCCGGGGCGGCGGCTGGTCCGGGAGGTCGACGGCATCCCGGCCGATCTGTTGGTGGCGTTTTCGAAGCGGCGGCAGGGGATCGAAGGCGTGTATGCGGACCTGGTCCGCGAGTACCGGAACGCTCATGGTCGGGAGCCGTCGAAGACGGCCCGGTGGAGCCTGTATCAGCAGGCCACGTTGGCCCAGCGGCCGGACAAACCGGCCGGCCGGTCGCTGCTCCATCTGGTCGCCGGCTGGAAAGCGGAAGCCGGCCGGGTCCTCGGCGTGACCGACGCAGGCCGGGCGGTGGAGGCGGCCGCCCTGCACCACACCGCCACCGCCGTCGAGGTGGTGGATGTGGGTCGGGTCGCGGACGTGGTGGTCGGGGTGTTGCAGGGGTCGCGGGCGACGTGGACGGAGCATCATGTCCGGGCTGAGGCGCACCGGCAGCTCCGCTCGTATCCGACCGTCGATCGGGACGGCCTGGTCGAATCGGTGGTCGTTGCGGCGTGCCAGCCGGGGCGGGTGCTGCGGATCGAAATACCGCGGACGATGGCCGAACCGGCCGCGTTGCGTCGGAGCTCGGGGGAGTCGGTGTTCGTCGAACACGCCTCCGCCCGCTACACCACGATCGCGTTGTTGGATGCGGAGGAACGGATCGTCACCGCCGCCCGCCAAACCAGCAGCAACACGGGGGTCGACCCGGTACTGGTCGACCGGGCGTTGGCGGCCGCAGTGCCGGCGCTGAACGTCGAGCAGGTGTCGATGGCGCGGGTGTTTGCCTGTTCGGACCGGTTCGTGTTGCTCGGTCTGGCGCCGGCCGGGGCGGGGAAGACGACCACGATGCGGGTCGTCGTCCAGGCCTGGCAGGCATCGGGTCGGCCGGTGGTGGCGTTGGCGCCGTCCGCGGTCGCCGCCGACATTCTGCGGGCCGAGCTGGGCGTCGATGCGGACACGCTGGCCAAGTTCGACCACGACCAGCCTTCGATTGCGGCGGGGACGTTGATCCTGGTCGACGAGGCAGGGATGGCGGGCACGTTGATGCTGGACCGGCTGATCGACCGGGCCCGGCGGGCCAATGCCGTGGTGCGTCTGCTTGGGGATGATCAGCAGCTGGGGGCGGTCGAGGCGGGCGGGGTGATCCGGCAGCTGGCGGCCGACGTGGGCGCGGTCCGGATGCGGCAGGTCGTCCGCTTCACCGACCCCGCCGAAGCCGCCGCCACCCTGGCGGTCCGGAACGGTGACCCGGCCGCGGTCGACTTCTACCTCAGCCACAACCGGGTCACCGCGGCCACCACCGAGACCGCGCCGGATGCGGCCTACCAGGCCTGGCTGGCCGACGTGTCCGCCGGCCGGGACGCCCTGCTGCTGACCTCGTCCGGAGCCGCGGTGGCCGGCCTGAACAGCCGGGCCCGGGCGGACCTGGTCGTCGCCGGGCTGGTGGATGTGGACGGCGTCGCGCTGCGGGACGGCACCGCGGCGGGGGTGGGGGATCGGGTCACGACCCGCCGCAACGACCGCCGGCTCGCGGTGTGTCGGGGGCGGGACTGGGTGAAGAACGGCGACTCCTGGACCGTGCAGGTGGTACACGACGACGGCGCCCTGACCGTCACCCACCGCGGGCATGGTGGCCGGGTCACCCTGCCGGCCGACTATGTGGCCGCCCATGTTCAGTTGGACTATGCCCGCACGATCCACCGCGCTCAGGGTGCGACGGTGGAGGTGGCCCATCTGCTGGTCGACCCGGCGATGGCCCGCGAAGACCTGTACGTGGGGTTGTCGCGGGCTCGGACGGGCACGAGGTTGTATGTGGCGATCGCCACCGACCCCGGATCGGCGCACCCGCCGGAGGTGGCGGGCTCCACCCGCCAGGTCCTCACCTCGATCATTCAACGGAGCGGGGTCGAACCGTCCGCCACGGAAACCGTCCGGCAGGCGGTGGCCGGGATCGGGGACCTGCGGCGGATGGCTGTGGAGTACGAGCACGCCCTCGGCACCCATGTCGGCGACCACTACAAGGATGTGGCCGAACGGCACCATCCCGGCGTCAGCACGGACCGTGCGTGGCCGTCGGTCGCGCAACGGCTCCATCTTGGCGAGGCCGCCGGCGCCGACCCGGACCGGCTGATTGGGGCGGCGGGCCGGCTCGGCGGCTACATCGACGCCCACTCGGTGGCCCGGGTGCTGGTGCATCGGCTCGACCTGCTGCTGGCCCGCGCCCAACGACAACAGGCCGGGCCGCCGCCGGCGGTGCCGTCCTGGCTGGCCGCCGCCCCACCCACCCACCTGTCGCCGCCGTGGGACCGCTATCTGCCCGGACGCTACGCCGAGATGAACACCCGGATCAGCACCCTTGTCGCCGAAGCTCAGGCCAACCACGCCGGATGGTTGGGCCGGGTCGGTGACCAGGCGTCGCCGGGGTGGGGTGAGGCGGCCCGGCAGGTTGTCGCCTACCGCGCTGTGTACGACATCCGCGGCGACGACCCGCTCGGCCCCGAACCCGACATGGCGGGCCGGCAGTTGCAGGCCTGGCAGGCCGCCCACCACGCCATCACCGCCTGCCATTCGCGCCCGGACGAGCCGCGGTCGGCGGCCGAACGGCTGCTGGCGACGCTCGCCGACCACGAACGGGACGGCCGGTACGACGACGACCACCGCACCGATACCCGCGGCGGCCCCAGCCGCCACCTGTAACCCATCAGAGACGGAGAACGCCATGACCGATCACCCGCGTCAGGACCGCGGCGTCCGCGGCACCCCGGACCTGCCACTGATCCTGGAACAGCTCCAAGACCAGCTTGACGACCTGCGGCTGGCGGTCGAAGCCCAACAAGGCTTGATCGCCCTGTTGACCTCTCGGATCACCAGCCTCGAACAGGCGAGGGGCCGACAACCCTCCGACCCCGGATCCGACGATGACGCCTGACAGGATCCGGACCCGCAGCGGTAACAGCGGCACACCGGCGGCGGTGAGCCTGGAGGAGCTGCATGACCGGCTCCGGCGGGCCGTGGACGCGTTGGAGTCGGGTGAGCAGTGGCAGGCCTGGCTGGAGTTTGCCCGCGGCTTCCACCGGTACTCGTTCAACAACCTGATCCTGATCTGGTCCCAACGACCCGACGCGACCACCGTCGCGAGTTATCGCACATGGCAGGCCAAGGGCCGGCAGGTCCGCAAAGGAGAGACCGGGATCCGGGTGCTGGCGCCGATCCTGCGCCGCACCCCTGTTGTCGATGATCACGGACAGCCGGTCCGCGGCGACGACGGCTGGCAGCGGACCCGGCAGCACGTGGTCGGGTTCCGGCCGGTGCCGGTCTTCGACCTGTCCCAGACCGACGGGCCACCGATCCCGGAACCGGCCAGGCCCGTGCTGCTGGCCGGCGACGCCCCGGCCGGGCTGTGGGACGCGCTCGCCGCCGAGGTCACCGCACGCGGCTACCGGCTGCTCCGGGGCAGCCTGGATGACCTGCACGGCGCCAACGGGCTCACCAACCCGACCCGCCGCGAAGTCTGGGTGCGGCACGACGTGCAACCGGCCCAGGCCGTCAAAACCCTCGCCCACGAACTCGGCCACATCCTCCTCCACACCGACCCCGACCAGCCCGATCCAGCCGACCCCGACCAGGCCGACACCGACGGCACGGGTGGGGTGGTGTGTGCCGGGGTGCGGGAGGTCGAGGCGGAGTCGGTCGCCTACCTGGTCGCCGCCGCCCACGGTTTGGACTCCGACACCTACACGTTCCCCTATGTGGCGTCGTGGGCGTCCGGGCCGGCCGCGGCCGAAGGGCTGCTGATCGGTGACATCGTCACCCGCACTGGTGCCCGGGTGATGCGAGCCTCGGCGGAACTGATCGACGCCACCACCGGCGACGCGATCACCGACCCCGCCGGGCAGGCACTCGCCATGCTGATCGCCGACGCCCACCAGCAAACGGCCGTGGTCCGCGAACAGGCCAGCCGCCACACCGCCGTCACTGTCACCGTCGATCAACGCCGCACCCTGCTCGGCGTGGTCGCGGACAGCCAGCTGTTCTTCCGAAACCAGCTGGCGACGTCGTGGGTGCCCGGCTACCTCGCCCGGCGGGGATTCGCCGACATGCTGGACCGGTTCGGTTATGCGCCGGCGCGTTGGACCGGTTTGGTCGATCATCTGGCCCGGCTCGGTTACTCCGATGCCCAGATCGAGGCCGCCGGGATGGCCAGCCGGGCCCGGACCGGCCGGCTGGTGGACCGGTTCCGCGACCGGCTGATGCTGCCCATCGAGGATCATCACGGTGTGCTGGTCGGATTCGTCGGACGGGTCGGCCCGGATGCGGTCGACGACCGGTACAGCCCCCGCTACTTGAACTCACCGGCCACCGCCGTGTTCAACAAGGGGGAGGTGTTGTTCGGGCTCGGCGGCCACGCCACCCGGATGGGGGCGGGGTGGACGCCGGTGCTGTGTGAGGGGCCGTTGGATGCGGTCGCCGTCGACCTGGCCGCCGCCCGGACCGGTGCACGGATGGTCGGCTTGGCCGCCTGCGGGACCGCGTTCACCCCGCGCCACGCCGAACTCCTGACCCAGCTGGTCGGCGACGGGCCGGTCTGTCTCGCGTTCGACGCCGACCCGGCCGGGCGGCACGCCACCGACACCGCCTGGCGCCGGCTCACCGACCAGGCTCCACGGCCGGTCACCGCCGCCGCCCTACCCGCCGGCACCGACCCCACCGACCTGATCGCCGCCGGCCGCCACCAGCAGTTGGCCGACCTGGTCCGCACCGCCCGGCCGGCCGCCCAGGTCGTGTGCGACAACGCCCTGGCCGGGATCGACCTGGACGACAACCCGGCCCGCCGACTCGCCGGGTTCCGGCAGCTGCTCCCCGACACCACACGGGTCCCGCCCGCCGACCGGGCCGACCACGTCTGGTACCTCGCCACCCGACTCAACATCGACCCGACCGTCGCTGCCGCCGAAGCCACCACCCAACGGATCCTGTACGCCGACCAGACCTGCCACCACCTGATCGGCCAGTGCCAGCAGATCGCCGCCCAGCTCGACACTGCGACCGAGACGGACCCGGATCGCCTGACAGATCGGCTCGGCGTCGCGGCACCAACCCGGCGGCTGACATGACCGACACCCATGGCGAGGAGCACAACGACGTGAGCGACAACGACCAGCAGCAGGAAAGCAGCAGCAGCGGGGAGCCAGGGTGGGAGGCGCTGGAGATCCTGCGGGCCCGGGTCCGGGAAGCGGAGGCGCGGCGGGACGCGTCGATCGCCGACCTGCGCCAGGAGATGGGCGACCAGGACGTCCTCGACGAGTTCGGGATCGACCTGTCCCGGCTCGAGGACTGAACCATGGACCTCCAGCTGGCCATGGTCATCGCCCACGACACCCGGGCCCGAGCCGTCACCGACGCCCGAACCGACCTGGACCGGCTGCAGCGGCGGGCGGTCGACGCCGGCCGGGAAGAATCCCGCCGCCTGGTCAAGGTGACCCGGATCGACCCCGTGGTCGGGCAGGCCCGGTACCGGCCCGCCGGACGACTGCTACGGGACTGGTACCTGCACTGCTACCTCAACGGACTCCGCGGCCGGCTCGGCAACCCGGCCGTAACGATCGACGCCCAACAGGTCGAAGACACAGCCGCCCTGCTGCACCGGCTCACCCCAACCCGGACACCGCGTGCGGCGTTGCGGGCGGTCGCGGTGCTCCGCGACCTCGCCGACGCCGACGCCGCCCGGGCCACCCTCACCATCATCACCAGCCTCCACGCCACCGCCGCCCGCCGGGCCATCACCCACGCCCCCGACGGCCGGTTCGACGCCGACCCGGTCCGCGTCCACGTCACCCGCCACTGGTACCTGCACTGCTACCTGGACCACCTGCAAACGGCAACCCGCACCCAACCACCACAGCCCGCCCTCGACGACGCCGCCATCCACCAGATCGCGACCATCCTCACCACCCGCACCATTCAACCGCTCGTCTGGCCCGTCGCGGCCCGAGAGCCGACCGCTGACCGTGACCGGGTGATCACCGACGCCACCGTCCCCGACCGTGCGGGAGCGGCCGACGATCTGAGGCTCGCCGCGCTCCAGGGGCCGGCTAAGGAAGCGGCCCGGGCCCTGTTCAACCACGCCGCCACACTCGACGAGTTCGCGATTACCGACCTGCCGAAGATCGGAGCCGGAACGGACAGACTTACCGGACTGGCCGCGTCCACCCTCGACGTGGAGCCGACCGAGCGCGGCATGCCGCAGATCCGACACGCCTAATCCAATTCGGTCGTGCTTGGTGCTCAGTGCACCAGTACGGTGTAGGCTGAGCTGTATGGCTGTTTCGCGTGAGAGCGTTTCGGTGGAGACCTGGTACGACCTGTCGGTGCTGACCATGCTGCGGTACCCGGCCCCCCATGATGAGGACCCGGTCGCGGAGGAGGTGGTCGACGATCAGCGGCGGGACTACTTCAACGACGCCGTCGAGGCGTACCTGCGCGACATCGAACACAGCTGGTCCGAATACGACGACGGCACCGATCGGGGCTCGTTCGAACCACCGGATGTGGTGCTCGACGAACTGCAGGCCACCGCTGCCCGAATCGCGGACCTGCAAAACTATCTGAACGAGTTGATCATCTACGCCCGGCTGTTCGCCGCCGAACCGGCCACCGCCCGAACTGTGGCCGAGGTCACCGGACTGTCCCACTCCACCATCGTCAGAATGGCAACCCCCGAGCTGATCGCCCAGGTCGCCGCCCGCGTGCAGCCCGTCGCCCGCACCCAACTGCAGGCTCTGCAACCGGCCACCAACCCGCTGTTCTACCGACGCCTCGCCACCCTCGCCGCCCCCACAACCCCAAACCAGTCGGACCCGGCACCGGGATCCTGAGATGGCTCGGGTTCCATCCCCGACCGCCGGGGAACCGCTCGGGCTACCAATGCGACCGCGCGGCAGTCATGGTGAGACGGCGAAATGTCCGTGGATGTCCACGGGATGTGGTTGAGGCGTCATCCACAGCGTTGGCAGGTTGTCGGGGGAGTTATCCACAGGTAGACGACTGCCGCGGCACGCTCGGTCGGAACCGGCGCACACTCCGACCGACGGATGATCAAGGAAGGAACACGCCAGTGGACCACGACGATCCCGACACCGACGACACTGTGGCCGGATCCGCGCCCGACCCGAAGATCATCGGCCAGCTGGTCGGCTGCGAGTACCGCTCCATGGTGATCCGTCAGCTGCAGGTCACCGTGGAATGGCAGCAGACCGAATGGCTCGACCTCGCCGTCTGCCGTCCAACCGGGACTGCGACCCGCGACGACTGCCGCGGCTGCCCGGTTCGGGCCCCCTGCCTGACCGCGGCGCTCGTCCTTGATGACCACGCCAACTGGCGCGGCGGTCTCAACCCCGCCCAACGCCAAGCCCTCTGGAATCGGCTCGAGCACACCTTCCACCAGCTCCGCGACCAAGACTTCATGCAACTCGACCGCCTCGTCGACGGGCACAGCTACGGCTGAACCTTGCGGCTACGGGTCTTCCGCTCGAGGGACTGTCTCGCTGAGGGGGTTTCCGGGCGGACGCGCTGTGCCGCCATGCATTCCAACAAGCACGCCGTCCACGTGGAGTCCGCACTCACAGGGCCACCGAGGGAAACGACCCCCATTCTCGGCGCAGGTAGTAGCCGACATAGTCGCCCTCCTCGGACCCGGTCTTGTCCGAGACGGTCCGGATCACCGCCGAAGAGCCGAGCTCCGACTCGCGACACGGAGCTGCAGGCCTGCGGTCCCACCGGCCTGTCCTATCACCAGCACAGGTGGCAGAGATTGTCTTCGGACCGGTCGGGTCTCCGCATACAAGATGGCCTCAGCCGTGGGCCGCTCTGGAACAGGGCAATCCCGCGGGTCGTAACAAGTCGACGGGACTGGCCAGATCCCCGTAGGGAGCCCGTAATGTCGGTGGCGCTGGATACGGTGCAGCCGTGGCTGGTGGAGTGCTGGACCCGCGTGAACGGCACACGTTGGGCGCGCTGCGCTATGCGGTGAACGAGGAGGCGGCCAGCTATCTGGCGATCATGGGATTGTTCACGACCGGGATGAGTGGCTTCTTGTCGGATCAGTCGGCCGACGAGGTGACCGATCGCTTGGCGGAGCAGGGTTTTGTGCTGGACCGTGACGCCGTCGATTTGCGGCTGTCTTATCTGGTTGAGCACGGTAACTTGGCTCGCAGCCCTCGTGAGGCGGAGGCCCGTAGTGTCCGGGAGTATCTGTCGAATCGGGCCCGTTACCAGTTGACGCAGCGCGGCGAGCTGGTTCACCGACAGGTCGAGGAGCTGTTGGCTCACTCAGAGACCGCCCGCGAGGTTTCCAGCGAGATGTTGCCGGGGATCCTTACCGGGATCGAGGAGCTCGCCGGGATCGGGCACCGTCGGATCGAGGGGACCGACTCTCGGGATGTGGCGGCCCGGATCGCGACGTTGTTCGCCCAGTTCGAGGTGCTGGTCTCCTCGACGCGACAGTTCTACTCGTATCTGACCCAGGTGCTGAGCCGGTTCGATCTTGGCCGGGACGAGTTCGAACTGTTTAAGTCCGCGTTGCTCGACTATCTGCAACGCTTCATCGACGAGATCTCCCGGTACACCCCGCAGGTGGCGGATCGGCTGTCCGAGCTCGGGCCGAGTGTCTCCGCATTGTGTGCTTGGGCGAATGCGGGGGAACGTCTGGTCGGCGTAGACGGCTCCCAGGCGAGGCGGGCGACCGGGCTGGACCCGGCGGATTGGGCCAGTCTGCGGACATGGTTTGTCGGCGCGCCTGGTCGCCGGTCCGACGCGGAGAATGTGCGCCGGCTCGCCACTGATGCAATGCGTTCGTTGCTGGTGAATCTGCGTCGGATCGCGGCTGGGGCCGATCGGCAGCAGGGCCGCTACAGCGACCTGGTCAGGTTGGCGGGCTGGTTCGACACGGCCGACGACGACCGTGCCCACGAGTTGTGGGCGGCAACGTTCGGCCTCTATTCGGCCCGTCATCTCGGCTTCGGTGCGGACGACGAGGGAGACCCGGTGCCGGCGACCCGGTCGTGGTGGCAGGCTCCGGCGGCGGAGGTGCCGCTGAGTCTGAGGCTCCAGGGTGATCGCACACCCCGCGGCCGTGCTGGCGCACGGGTCGACTACTCGGCGGCCAAACGGGCGCGACTGTTTGAACGCGAGCAGGAGCAACGTCGGCGGGTTGCTGCTCTACGGGAGCTGGCCTCGCACGCCGGGAGGCTGGGTGATGTCCGGCTCTCGGATCCGGCGCGCACCGCATTCCTCGACCTATTCGCTCAGGCCTTGACCCACCACGGTTCGCCGTTGATGGCCGACCGCTGCGCCCGCGCTGCGACGAGGGTCGATGACGGCACGATCAGCGTGGAACTGCGTTCCGCACCGGGCTCGGTGGTCGCGATCAGCGGCCCGTCGGGTCGGTTGGTGCTGCGTGATCTCGCCATCGTGGTGGAGTTCGACGGCTCCGAGGTCCGGAGACGAGCCGAGGCGTGATGGTGGTTCCGGAACGCCCAGCCGCCGCGCCCGACCTGCTGGTCGAGGCCGATGTCCGTGCCGCCGCTCGCGCCTTGTTGCGGACACCGCTGCTGCACGTCGACGCCCATGCGGAGGAACTCGGCATTGTCCGCCGTCACCGCGACGAGCTCACTCGGTTGTTCGCTGACGGACTGGGATACCGGCTCGTGGTCGAGCCTGGTCTGGCCCGCCTGTTCAAGTCCGGGATTGGGCGGGACGCGGGTCGGGGTTTGCGGCGCCGCAACAACGTCGCGTTCACTCCGCGCCGCTACACGATGCTGGCGCTCACCTTGGCTGCTTTGACCCGGGCGCGTCGCCAGCTGATGGTCGATGAGCTGGTCGCCGCCGTCCGAACAGCCGCGGCGGATGCGGGCATCGACGTGGACCTGGACGCGATCGCAGATCGTCGCGCCCTCCACTCGGCGCTGGTTGCCCTGATCGACCTGGGCGTGTTGACCGAACGCGACGGCGATCTGGAGCACTGGGCCGAGCGGCGGACCGACTCCCTGATCGACGTCCACCGCGACCGCCTTGCCGTCCTCGTTGCGGCACCAATCGGCGGTTGCGACGACGCATCGGACGTGCTGGCCGTCACCGCCGTGCCGTCCGCTGCCGGCGGCGCCCGGGTGGCCATTCGACGCCGGCTGGTCGAGCAGCCGGTGCTGTCGGTCGACGAGCTCACCGACGAACAGCGCGAATGGTGGCGGCGCAACCGTCACAGTGAGCGGGAGTGGTTTCACCGGCATCTCGGACTCGACCTGGAGCTGCGGGCCGAGGGCGCGGTGGCGATCGACCCGAGCGGGGAGTTGACCGACGTGGACTTCCCGGCGTCGGGCTCGACCAAGCATTTCGCGCTACTGCTCCTCAGCGAGCTGGTGGCCGAGATTCGGGCCACACACGGGTCGGAACCCGGGGCCACGTGGACTCCGGTGGCAACGTCGACAACCCGGCGGGCGGCGGACCGGGTGTTCGAGTCCTGGCGCCGCGGGCTGCGCAAGGCGCACCGCGAACGGCCGGAGGTGCTGTACGAGGAGGCGGTCGGGCTGCTCGCCGACATGAAGCTGGTCCGCCGACACCCGGCAGGCCTGGACGTCCATGCCGCCGCGGCCCGTTTCGCGCCCCGCCCGACACTGCTCGCCGCTTCGTCGAGCGAACCGTCGCTGTTCGAGGAGGATGACTGATGACGGTGACGATCACTCGCAGCCGTGACGCCGCGCCACCTGCCGGGACCGAACGGTTCCGGCTCAGCCGGGCCGGCATCCTCAACGTCTGGCAGTACGACGACCAGGAGTTCGTGTTCGCCGAGGGTCGACTGCTGCTGCGCGGGGCCAACGGGGCAGGCAAGTCGAAGACGTTGGAGATGCTGCTGCCGTTCGCGTTGGACGGCGACAAAGCCAAAATCACCGCGTCGGCCAAGCACCACACCAGCCTGCTGTGGCTGATGACCGACGGCTATGACGGACAGTCTCGGGTCGGATACATCTGGGTGGAGTTCCTCCGCGGCCGTGCGGACGGAACCGAGGAAGCCTTCACCTGCGGAGTCGGTATCCGCGCGTCGATGTCGGCCCGCACGGCGACCGCCTGGCATTTCGCGACCCATCGCCGGATCGGCGTCGACCTGTTCCTCGAAGACTCCGCCGGTCCGCTGTCCCGACCCAGGTTGGAGGAGACGCTCAGCGGCGACGGCCAGGTCTTCGAGAAAGCGGCGGACTACAAGGAGCACATCGGACGCAGCCTTTTCGGCCTCGACGCCCACCAGTACGACGAGGTGCTACGGCTGCTGTACTGGCTGCGGCAACCACAGATCGGGGAGGACATCGAGCCGGCAAAACTGGCCGAACAACTCTCTCAGGCCCTGCCTCAGCTGGGCGAACATGACATCCGTTCCGCCGGGGACACCTTCGACGAGCTGGCCGCGTTCGGCGAGCAGATCGAGCGCCGCTCGGACGCGGCGGACGCACTCGCAACCCTCGCTGACGCCTACACCCTCTACGCCCGGGCTGCGGCCGCGGACGCGGCGCGCCGGGTCGTCGACACCCTGCGGGAGGAGCGCCGGCTCCGAGTCGCGGTCCGTCGCGGCGAGGAACAGCTCGCGGCCGCGGAGGCGGCCTGCAGACGCGCCGACGACGCCCTCCGCGCCAGCCAAAACGGGTTGGCCGAGACAGAGGGGCGGCTGCGCGCGCTCGAGACCAGCCCGGTCGCCCGCGACCAACGGCGGCTGTCCGATCTGGCCGACACCGAACGCAGCGAATGCGCGACCGCTGACCGGCTCGCCGAGCGGCTGACTCGGCTGACTGACGCGCATCGGGATCGTGCGGCAGCCGTCGACCGGCAGGCGCAGGCCGCCCAAGCCGAGCTGACCCACTTCACCGACCTCGCGGCCGGGCTCGACCGCCGGCAGCGAGAGTCGGTACCCGGGTCGTCGATCGCCATCCCGCCGGCTCTGATCGAGGAGCGCCTCGCCGATCCTGCGCGCGTCGATACTCTCGCCACCGCCCTGGACGCCGCCGGCGCCAGGCTCGGCGCCGCGCAGACCGAAGTTCGCGCTCGGGCCGCGGCGGTTGCCGCGGTGAGGGACGCGGTGCGCCAGCTCGACGACGCGCGACGACAGCAAGCCGAGGCGGAACGACGAGCCGTCGAGTCCGAACAGCGTTGGGAAACCGCCCGCGGCCGGCGAATGGATGCCCAGAAGACCGCGACGGCGGCTGAGACTGCGCTCGCAGCGGAGCTGACACGGTGGGCCACCGCGCCCAACGCGCCTGCGGTTGATCTGCCCGCAGAGCTGACACGGGAAAGCCTGGCAATCCTTCCCGACCAGGCCCGGTCCGCGGCCCAGCCCGGTCTGGCGCAGCACCGCGCCGACGAACAGGCTGCCGCGACCCGCCTGGACAATGCGCGGGCCGCGCTCAGCCGGCTCGGCGACGTGCGCGCCGCGGTCGACGCGGACCGTGATCCCGAACCGCCGATGTCGGTGCTCGGTCGTACCGAGCGCGTCGACGGTCACGCACTGTGGCAGCTTGTCGACTTCGCGGCCGACCTGGACGACGCCGACCGGGCAGGCCTGGAAGCGGCCCTGCAGGGCGCCGGCCTGCTCGACGCCTGGCTTCGGCCCGGCGGTCGACTGCTGGACGCTGACCAGCGTGACGTCGTGCTCGCGGCGGCGGAGACTACAACAGCGAACGGGCGAGGGTCGGCGGCAGCCGCCCAGTCAACAGTCGCAGCGGACACCGGGGAGCGGCCGGACCCATCAACGGCCGGCTCGGGCACACTCGCCGACCTGCTCCGGCCCGACCTGCCAGCCGACAGTGACCTCACCGCCGACGATGTCCGGCGTGTCCTGACAGCCATCCGGGTCGACGGCGACGCCGACACCACAGCGCGGGTCGGCGTTGATGGCAGCTGGCGGCTCGGTCCGGCCCGGGGCCGCGCTGCTAAGCAACAGGCGCAATACATCGGCGCCACCGCCCGAGCCGAGGAACGCGCGCGTCGGCTGGCCGCCCTCGATTCGGCCATCGCCATCCAAGAACAGAGCCGAACAGACGCGGAGACTGACCTGCAGCGCAGCCAAGCGAACATTGCAGCGCTCGACACCTGGGAACGCAGCGTTCCCTCCCCGGCCCCGGTGCTGGAGTCTTGGACTCAGCATCAGGTTCTGCGTGAGCAGGAGGACCGGGAAGAGAGCCTCAACCGCGAAGCCCAACACGGCGCGCAACAAGCCCGCAACCGGGCGGCCGGGCTCTGGGCCGACCTCCACCAGCTCGCCGACACCCACGGCCTATCGTCCGATGACACGGCATTGGAGGCGTTCGGTCAGCGGCTGAACGGCCTGCGCACCGACCTGCACGACTGCGCCCAACTACTACCCGGCCTGGTGAGCGAACTGCGACGTTGGGCGCACGGCCACGAGCAGAGCCGCCGAGAAGGCGAAGAGCTCGCGGTGGAGGAGGAAGAATCCCGTGTGGCACGGGACCGCGCCGAGCAGAAGCGGGCCGAGCTGGACGCCCTGCGAGAAACGGTAGGTGCGTCCGTGCTGGAACTGGAGCAGAAAGTTGCGGCAGCGCGCGAATCCCGCACTGCGCATCAGGCCGCCATACAGGCGGCACAGAACGCCCGGCAACAGGGGAGCGAGGCACGCGGCACCGCGCGCGAATCAGTCCGGGTCGGAGGGCTTCAGCTCAGCGAACACACCGAACGTCGCACGGCGATGCTGGCCTCGTTCGCGGCTCTCGCCATCCCATCCGGCCTGTTGTCGGCCGCAGGCATCGACAGCCAAGATCAACACCTGATCGTGACCGCGTCGCAGGTCACCGCGGACATGCCCGTTCCGTTGCCGTTGAGCCGGGTTGCGGATCGGATCAGCAAGCTGACCACCGACGAGCTGATCCCGGCCCGCAACAGGGTCTACGCCGCACACCGAGAAGCATCGACCGGACCTGCCGCCGACCACCAGCCGACCATCGCCCCGTACGACGAGTGGGACCTCCTCGCCGTGGTCGGGCGTGACGACGGCGGCGAGGCGCCGATTGTGGACTTGGCGCGGCGCGTGCGGGCATCGGTCGACAGTGACCGCGGGCTGTTGAGTGAACGGGAGAAGCAGCAGTTCGAGCAGCATGTGCTCGGTGAGTTGGGAGACGCAATCCGCCAGTGCCGCCGCGATGCCGCGGAGCTCGTGACCGCAATGAACCGGTTGCTCGGCGATGTCACAACCTCGCAAGGAATCCGCGTCCGGTTGGATTGGAAACTTCGAGACGACGTGCCACCCGAAGCCCGTTCGGCCGTCCACCTGCTCGCGCAGCCGGTCGGAGCCCTCCTTCCCGAGGAACGGGCCAGGCTTCGCGACGTTCTGCATCGGCTGATCGAGGCGTCGCGGGCCGGGCGGCCCGATCTGTCCTACGGGGAGCATCTGGCGGCGGCGCTGGACTATCGCACCTGGTCGGAGTTCACCATCCGGTACACACGTCCGGAGAAACCCGGCGTCTGGGACCGGCTGCAGCGGCGCTCACCCCTGTCACAGGGCGAGCAGAAGGTGCTCTGCTACCTGCCGTTGTTCGCGGCCGCCGCGGCCCACTTCACGTCCTTGGCCGGCGCCGCGCCCTACGCGCCACGTCTGGTGCTGCTGGACGACGCGTTCCCGAAGATCGACGTCCGCACCCACCCGTTGCTGTTCGGTCTGCTCGTCCAGCTCGAACTTGACTTCGTGATCACCAGCGAGCGGCTCTGGGGTGATCACGACACACTACCCGCGCTGGCCATCTACGAGGCGCTGCGTGATCCGAGTCAACGCGGCATCGCCCAATACCGCTACCGGTGGGACGGCCGCGTGCTGCACACCGTCGGATAACCGCATCCACGATGGCAGAACTTCCTGGGTGGATTGACGATCCGGCGTTGCGTGCAGCATGGGCCCGGATCCGGCACCGTTTCGAGGCACTCGGCCTTATGCCAGCCGGAACAGTGACCGTTCCGACCGCTGAGCGTTCGGAACGGCATGCCGTCGGCGCCCTGCTGGGCCGAACCGTGACCCGCGACAGCGTGCGAATTGACCTTTCCGCACTGGACTCCCGATTGCGGGAGCGCTCCGGTGTCGGCGGGCTTGATGCGGTCCTCACGGCCCTTCATGGCACTCCGCCGCAGGACCGGCGGGCAGCCCGCGCCGAACGCGACGCGGCCAGAACACGACCACTCGTTCTCGCCCTCGATCTTGTCCGGACCCGATGGGCCGCTGACTGGGTAGCGGGCCTGCGCAGCACCGGGTTGCTTACCAGCCGTCTGGACGCGGAGACCACAATCACCCAGGCAGCCAGAGTGCTGAACCAGCTGACCGACGGCGAAGGTCAAACCTGGTCCCGCGTCGAACTGGGTGCGTCTCTGCTCGGTGACGCGCACGCCCTCGACCGGGACCGGCTGCTGCACCATATAGTCCTGCGCGGCCTTGCCGCGGCCCGGGGAACCGCTCCGCCCGAACGCAGCCGGGACCGCGAACGACTCTGGACCTCCTTCAGTGTTGAGCCTGATCTCCTCTCCCGCACCTGCCTGGCGTTCGGACTGCGTCCGCCCGGCGCGGGAGTGGCGGCCCGCCTCCGGGCCGCCGCCGACGACGGCGACCCGGTTCACCTCACCGAGTGGGACCTGCGGAGCCTTGCTGCGTTCGGCCCCCCCACCGGCACCACCGTGCTGATTTGCGAGAACCCTCGAGTTGTGGAGGCGATGGCCGACCACCAGGTCGACTCGTGGGCCGCGGTCTGCACCGCCGGCGAACCCAACCTCGTCGTCGGTGCGGTGCTCACCCGCCTCCGCGACGCGGGCGCCGACCTCCGCTACCACGGAGACTTCGACTGGCCCGGAATCGCAATCGCGAACCGAGTGATCGCCCAGTTCGGTGCCCAGCCATGGCACCTCGCAGCCGACGACTACCTCGCCGCAGTCCGATCCGACGCACCACCGCTGACTGGCACCCCCGTACAGCCCGCCTGGGACAACGAACTCGGTGCCGCCATGCGCGCCAACAAGCACGCCGTCCACGAGGAGTCAGTACTCACGGGGCTACTGGCGGAAATGAGGCCCATCCTCGGCGCAGAGTAGCGGCCATACATAGTCGCCCTCACCGGACAGCCCAGGGGAGCGGGGCGCCCGGACCTGGCTAGGCCACTCCCCAGCGACGACGATGGCCTCGTCTATGGTTGCCGTTCCGCAAGAGGACCGGCTTACGGCGCGCACAGGAAGACTTCAATAGCTGTCGTGAGTCTGGCCAGCCTGCACGCCCTGCATTGCCCGGGGCGACCGGCCCCTGCTGGTTGACCTGGACCCGCAGGGCAACGCCACCTCCGGGGTCCTTTGTCGGCCGGTCAGGCGAGGTGGGGGTTGATGGGGGTGTTGTCGACATAGATGCGTTGGTCGGTGAAGTTGCCGTCGACGATGGTGAAGATGGAGCAGGCGTTGATGCTGATCTCGGAGTCGTCGTGGAGGCGCCAGATGCTGGTGACTTCGAAGATCACCACACCGTCGTCTTGTTGCCAGACGTTGATCAGCGGGTGGGACAGCGATTTGACCTTGCCGAGCAGGTCGCCCATCTGGGCCAGCAGGGTGTCCCGGCCGGTGATAGTGGGGGCGTTGGCGAAGGTCTGGGGATGTTGTCGGCGTAGTAGGAGCCGAGCCGGTCGAAGTCTTTCGCCTCCATGGCGGCGAAGTAGTCGTTCAGCAGGTCGACGGTTGCCTGGTCGGCGTGGGACATGACGGATTCCTTGGGTGAGGTCGGCTTCTGAGTGGGTTGCGAGCGGAGCAGGCTTCACGGGCGAGGGGGCGCAGACGTGTCGTATCGTCGGGCGGCGACGTATCGGTGGGACTTAGTCGGTTGTGGGCCGGTCTGTCGCGGCGGGCCGCTCGGGTCCATCGCCGGCGCGGTGTTGGAATTCCGGCGGCTGGTCGGCCAAGGCGGTGAGAGCGTCCAGCTGTGCTGGCTCCAGGGCGATGTCGGCTGCGGTGGCGTTGGCGTGGAGCTCGTCGACGGTCTCAGCGCCGACGATCGCGGAGGCGACCGCCGGCCGGGACAGCAGCCAGGCCAAGGACGCCTGGTACGGCTTCAAGCCCCAGTCGCGGGCGAGGCGGTCGACCTCACGCGCGGTCGCGATCTCGGCCTGGGTGAATCCGGCGCCTTGGAAGCGTTGGTCGCCTGAGACCGCGCGGTCGAGCACCGCCAGATCGGCCAGCAAGCCGCCGTGCAGCGGCGCGTAGGGCACGATCGAAACGCCGAACCGGTCACAGGCGGGGCCGAGTTCTCGCTCGGCGGCCCGGTCCAGCAGGCTGTACTTCACCTGCGCGGCGACGGGTGCCTGGAGGCGTCGGTCGTCGGCGATCCACAGGGCCTGGATCAGCTGCCAGGCGGGATGGTTGGACAGGCCGACGTATCTGATCTTGCCCTGCCGGATCAGGTCGTCGTAGGCGGCGAGGGTCTGTTCCAGCGGTGTGTGGGGGTCGGGGTCGTGGGCGTAGTAGAGGTCGATGTAGTCGGTTTCCAGCCGCCGCAGGCTGGTCTCGACCTGGCGGATGATGTGGCGGCGGGACAGTCCGCGGTCGTTGATGTTGTGGCCGACGATGCCGTTGGACTTGGTGGCGATCACCATCTCGTCGCGTCGGCTGCGGAGGGCGCGGCCGAGGATCTGCTCGGCGGGTTCCCGGTCGGTGGCGGCGGGGGCGCCGGGACGGTCGAAGACCGGCATGTTGCCGTACACGTCGGCGGTGTCGACGAAGTTGATGCCGGCATCGACGGCGGCGCCGACGACCCGGTCGGCATCGTGTGCGGTGGGTGCGACACCGAAGGTGGCGGTGCCGAGACAGATCCGGGACACCTGCACCCCGGTGGCGCCGAGAATGGAGTACTTCACAGAGGTTCCTTGTCGTTGCGCGGTGGTGGCTGGGGTGGTTAGCGGGCGGTGTAGCCGCCGTCGACGGGAAGGGCGACGCCGATGATGAAGCTGGCGCCGGGGCTGCACAGCCACAGCACGGCGGCGGCGATCTCCTCGGCTTCGCCGAGCCGGTTGATGGGCTGGTTCGCGAGCGCCTGCTCGAGGTCGAGTTCACCGGTGGCGAGCATGTCGGCGACCATCGGGGTGGCGATGGTGCCGGGGCAGACCGCGTTGATCCGGACCCCGCGGGGTGCGTACTCCAGCGCGGCGCTGCTGGTCAGGCCGAGAACACCGTGCTTGGTGGCGTGATAGGCGGCCCGGCCCGGGTTGCCGACCAGCCCGCCGAGGGAGGAGCAGTTCACGATCGCGCCGCTGCCCTGGCTGCGCATCACCTTCAGTTCATGCTTCATGCAGGCCCACACGCCACGCAGGTTGATCGCGGTCACCCGGTCGAACGCCTCCGCCGGCTCGTCCGCGGCGTCGCTGACCGGGAGCTGGATGCCGGCGTTGTTGAATGCCATGTCGAGCCGGCCGAACCGGTCCACGGTGGCGGCGACCATTGCAGCCACCTGGTCCTCGTCTGCAACATCACAGCGCACCGCCAGGACCTGATGTCCGTCGCCGGCCAGCGCGTCGGTGGCCGACGTCACTGCGGCCTGGTTGATGTCGGCCAGCACTACCGAGGCGCCGGCTTCGGCGAAAGCCCTGGCGGTGGCCAGTCCCATGCCGGAGCTGGCACCGGTGACCAGGGCAACCTGGCCGGTGAAATCGTAGGTCGGGTTCATCGCTGTCTGCTCCTTCAGCTGGGGTCCTCTCCTGAACACTAACCGAATGGTAGGCTTTCGTCAAAGAGAGGGAATGGGAGGCTGAGATCATGGCAAGCACAGGGACTGCGCGGGGCCCGTACCGCACAGGGATCCGGCGGCGCGAGCAGATCGTCGCCGTAGCCGTCGAGGTCTTCGGCGAGCTCGGATACGCGGGCGGCTCGATCCGCACCATCGCTGACCGGGTCGGCGTCTCCCACGCCACTCTGCTCCAGCACTTCGGCAGCAAGGAGGGCTTGCTGACAGCCGTCCTGGAGGAATGGGACCGGCGGGCGTTCGAGAACGGCCTCAGCGACGTCTCGGGTTTGGACTACTTCCGTCGGCTGCCGCAGGCCACGACCGCCGCCTCGGGAAACCGCGGCCTGCAGGAGCTGTTCACCACGATGGCCGCCGAGGCCTCCAGCCCGACCCATCCCGCCCACGCCTTCATCCAGCGGCGATACGCCAACCAGTTCGCCACCCTCGCCGCACATCTACAGCGAGCAGTCGACGCCGGCGACGTAGCTCCGCTAACCGCCGACCAGATCAACCTCGAGGTGCGCCTCGTCACCGCTGTGCTCGACGGCATCGGACTGCAATGGCTGCTCGACCCGAGTACCGACGTCACCGCCAGCGCCGAGACCTACATCACCCGCACCATCGCGGCCTGGGGTGCCGGCGGGTAAGCGGTAGGACTCCGATCTCTCGGTCCAGAAGACGTCGGTCGTGCGGAGCAGGCACAAGGGGTCGGTCGTGCGGAGCGCGCACAAGGGGGCCCCTCCCGAAGGCGCGTCGGAGACCCGGCAGAACGTCCGTCGGGCGACCGAGGCGGTCGCCACGGATCTCGGGGACCGCCACCTGGTACACGAGCCTGCTGGAACGAGATCGGCTTTCCTTCTGCCGACTTCGACCTGTCCGTCCGGTGGATCGCCGCCCAACCGATGTGTCTCTCCGGACGAGACGGCCAGGTTCTGCGACGCCAGGTGTCTGACATTCTGCTCGAGCTGAGTGACGGCAGCATCACGATCGTCGACGTGACGTAAGCTCCGCGCGTGACCTCGTCTGTCTCTTGAGCGGAGCGGAGCACACCCCGCGTCAGGGGCCGCGTTCGCAGCGGAGGTCGCGACTGAGCTCGTCCGGAGGTCGACGCACGACCGACCCACCACGGTGGCCTAGTGGGCGCAGTTTGGGCAACCATTCCGCTGTTCGTTTCGGGGCGCTTCGTGCAGCAGGGGGATCGGGCACGCATCCCTTCCCTTCCGGCTGCCCTTTCGGACCTGTGCCTGAT
>NZ_BAABAB010000019.1:0-28807 GCF_039537205.1 Microlunatus ginsengisoli
CTGAGGACATCATCCAAAAGGTGTCCAGAGGTCGCGACACCCTCCACCAGATCAAATCAACGACGGACCACTAGTTGCGCGTACCCGGCCTCCATGCCGTGTTTCATGACTCCGCGGCTGCCCTCTGTGTCGACGGACGAGTCGCGGTGGTGTTCGCGCTGTCGCAACCGGCGGGTTGCGAGCTGCGCGAGCTGGTGGTCTGTGCGTCCACCGAGAGCTCGTGGCCCTGATGAGTGCGAAGGAACGTCCACGGCGGCGGCACCGCATCGTCGTCATCCGAGCGCTCGGGCTCGGGGATCTGCTGACCGCGGTGCCGGCGCTGCGCGCTCTGCGACGGGGCTTCCCCGAGTCGGAGATCACGCTGGCCGCGCCGGTGCAACTGGCGCCGCTGGTGCCCCTGATCGGCGCTGTCGACTCCATCGTCGACACGCCTGATCTGGACGCGGTCCGCGCCAACGGGGCAGCGCCGGACCTGGTGGTGAACCTGCACGGGTCCGGTCCGGAGAGCATCGAGGCCGCCTTGCGGCTGGCTCCGGCCGAGCTGCTCAGCCACAGCCACCCCAGCTACCCGGCACTGTCCGGGCCGCAGTGGCGGGCCGAGCTGCACGAGATCGACCGCTGGTGTGAGTTGACTCGCTGGGCGGGCCTGTCCACCGATCGGTTCGAGTACGTCCTCGATCCGGCGCCCGTGCCACCCCTCCAGCCCGGCGTCATCGTCGTTCATCCGGGAGCATCGGCGGCTGCGCGACGCTGGCCCGCCGACCGGTTCGCGGCGGTTGCTGCAGCCGTGGCCGATGGTGGGGTTCCGGTCCTGATCACCGGCAGCTCGACCGAACGCGGACTCGCCGACCGGGTCGCCGCTCGGGCTCGGCACCCGCGGGTACGCAGTGTGGCGGGACAACTGGGTCTCGGCGGGCTGGCGGCTCTGGTGTCGGCGGCCGCCCTGGTGGTCTGCGGCGACACGGGCACGGCGCATCTCGCCACGGCATACCGCACGCCGTCGGTCGTGCTGTTCGGGCCCACCCCGCCGGCGCTGTGGGGTCCCCCGGCGTGGGGGCCGCACCGCACCATCTGGCACGGCAGCAGCGGAGACCCGCACGCGGCGCGGCCCGATCCGGGCCTGCTCGAGATCGGCGTCGACGAAGTCCTGGCGGCCGTGCGGTCGGTCTCCTCCGGCTCCACCGGACGCGTCCGTGCCCGGCTCGATCGGGCCACCGTGTTTCGGCACCAGCACGTCGGGTAGCTGACCGACAAGGTCCAGCCACGGCCTTCTCCGGCTCCGCCGCGGCACTCGATACGTCGCTCGGAATCGCCCGTGACCATCGGAAGGCGTCCCCCTCATGATCCAGAAGAAGTCCGCCAAGGCCCAGTCCGCAGCCGCATCGGCTCCCGGACGGCCCTCGCCGGTGCCGCCGTCGATCGACGAACCGACCGAACCGACCGAACCGTTGCCGCCGAAGGACGACCAGCGTGGTCCGGATCCGGTCTCGGCCACCGGCGTCCCACTCGACGTTCCCCAGTCGGCGCGGAGCCAGTCGGGCGCGTACCTGACGACATCGCAGGGAACTCGGCTGCCGGACACCGATCACTCGCTCAAGGCGGGCGACCGCGGTCCGATCCTGCTGCGTGATCATCATCTGCGCGAGAAGATCACCCACTTCGATCACGAGCGCATCCCGGAGCGGGTCGTGCACGCCCGCGGTGCCGCCGCCCATGGCGTCTTCCGCTCCTACGGGTCGGCCTCGTCGCTGACCTTTGCCGGTTTCCTGGCCGAGGACGTCGAGACGCCGGTGTTCGTCCGCTTCTCCACGGTGCTGGGCTCGCGCGGATCCGCGGACACGGTCCGCGACACCAGGGGCTTCGCGGTCAAGTTCTATACCGCGGAAGGAACCTTCGATCTGGTCGGCAACAACATTCCGGTGTTCTTCATCCAGGACGCCATCAAGTTCCCCGACGTGGTCCACGCCGCCAAGCCGCACCCGGACCGGGAGATCCCCCAGGCGCAGAGCGCCCACGACACCTTCTGGGACTTCGTCTCGCTGCACACCGAGGCCCAACACCACACCATGTGGAACATGTCGGACCGGGGCATCCCGAGGTCGTACCGGACGATGGAGGGGTTCGGCATCCACACCTTCCGGCTGATCGCTGCCGACGGCTCCACGACGTTGGTCAAGTGGCACTGGAAGCCGGTTGCCGGAGTCCACTCGCTGGTCTGGGAGGAGGCCCAGCTGATCTCCGGCATGGACCCGGACTTTCACCGCCGCGATCTCGCCGACGCGATCGAGGCGGGCGCCTATCCGCAATGGGAACTCGGCGTCCAGGTGCTGGAGGACACCGCCGACCAGACCTACGCCGGGATCGACCTGCTCGACCCGACCAAGATCGTTCCCGAGGAGCTGGCGCCGGTGCAGCCGATCGGGCTGCTCACGCTGACCGGCAACCCGATCAACTACTTCGCCGAGACCGAGCAGGTGGCGTTCCACCCGGGCAACCTGGTGCCGGGCATCGACGTGACCGACGATCCGCTGCTGGCGGGCCGGCTCTTCTCCTACATCGACACCCAGATCACCCGGCTGGGCGGACCGAACTTCGGCCAGCTCCCGATCAACCGCCCGCAGGCACCGGTGAATGACATGCTGCGCGACGGGATGCACCAGACCGCGGTGCACGGTGGAGTCGCGCCCTATCGACCGAACTCCCTGGACGGCGGCTGCCCGTTCACCGCCGACGCCGCGTCCGGCGGCTACGTCGAGGTGGCACAGCCGCTGCCGGCTTCGCAGAAGGTTCGGGCAGCGCCCGCATCGTTCGCCGACCACTTCAGCCAGCCGCGGATCTTCTATCGCAGCCTGACCGAGGTCGAGCAGCAGCACCTGATCGAGGCGTACAGCTTCGAGCTGTCGAAGTGCTACGAGGAGACGATCCGGCTGCGTCAGCTGCAGGCGCTGGCCGAGATCGACACCGAACTGTGTGCGGCCGTCGCCGCCGGTCTCGGAGTCGAGGCGCCGTCGGCCAGCGAGCCGCCGGGCGAGGTGGAGCCGAGCCCGGCGCTGAGTCAGGTCGGCGGCGAGTGGCCGGTGGCGGGTCGCCAGCTCGGCATCCTCGCCGGGGGTGACAGCAACCCTGCGGAGGTGGCGGCCGCGGTCGCCGCCGCGGCCGAGGCGGACCTGACCCCGCTGGTGATCGCCGACGTCGGCGGTGTGCTCGGCTCGGGCGACAGCGCGGTGCCGGTCTCCAGAACGCTGCTGGCCACCCGCTCGATCGAGTTCGACGCGATCGTCGTCGCGGGTGGTCGCCGCCCGTCGCCGGCGACGGACCTGATGATCAGCGAGGCATTCCGCCACGCCAAGGCGCTCGGCGCCTGGGGTGACGCAGACGCGCTGATCGAACACGCCGGCTGCCCGACCGATGCTCCGGGCGTCGTCCTCGCCGGTCGACCGGCGGACCTGATCGCTGAGATCACGACGCTCCTCTCACGTCATCGGGTGTGGGATCGGGTGGTCTGAGCCGCCGGCGGGTGTGTACGGCCCGGCGCGCCGTCGACTCGACCCGAAGCCGGCCGCGCCGAGCCGGTGCGAGTTTGAGATCGGGTCCGTCGGGTAGGCGCGGAAGGAGACGTCCCGGAACCGGGTTGCTGCGTGCGCTGCGCCCGACAGGCCGCCGAGCCGAAGGAGCGCACCCGGTCATGACCATCCCACCGATCCAGCCCGAGCCGTTTCCTCCCGATATCGAACCGCCCCTGCCGGAACCTCCGGTGCCGGCTCCGGCCCCACCACCGGATCCGCCAGGGCCCCCGCCGATCCCCGATCCCGGGCCCATCGAGTACGACCGTGCTCAGGGAGCGCGCTGAGAACGCGTTCCTGCGCCCCGGCCTACCGGTCCCAGGCCCTGCCCCGGCCCGGTCGCGAGGTATCCATGAACCGGAGCAGGTCCGCCCTACTCCTGCTCGGCGAGCACCCGGGTCGACTCCGCGCGGAGATCGTGCGCAATCTGGCGCAGCATCTGTGACACCGCTGGCATATCACCGGGCTCGACGGCACTGAACCCGGCGGCGAGCCAGTCGCGGCTCCGCCGCACGACGTCCCGTCCCGGGTCGGTCAGTCGCACCACCAGGCGCCGGCGATCGGACGGGTGCGCGTAGCGCTCGGCCACGCCTTGCCGTTCCAGCCGGTCCACCAGCGCGGTCGATGCACTGCTCGTGATCCCGAGGTCGGCACCCAGGTCGGTCTGGCCACGGTCACCGTGGATGGCGAGATAGCTCAGCGCCTGCGTCTCGGTGACCCCCAGCCCTGTCAGCTGCGCCACCGCTTGACGGTAGTTCTCGCCGGCCAAGATCAACAACCGGAGGCTCCGCACCGCCTCGTCCAGGGCTGATTCCCCGACTCCCGCCGGCCGGATCGAGTCGTCGTGCGAATCAGTCACGAGCCGACCCGCGCGGCAAGCCGACGCGTCGAGAGGCGCGAACGGCTGAAGGGACCAGATCGGACGGGACTCGCGCGACCGGCTTCTTCAATCGCGCCAGTCCCATCCGGCCTCCCCGAGCAGCGGCGAGAACTTCCCCTCGCCCGCGCACTGCCACGGTTGCAGTCTAGCCACGATGCCGTCACCGTCAAGTTACGTCACGATGAAGTAATCCGCCGACAGCGCTATGCACGAAACGAGCCGCTGCTCCCGGACAACCGCCGCTAGTTCTCCGTCAACCGGAGGGTCGCCTCGGTGACCAGGCCGTAGGCCAGGTGGGGCACGGCGTCGCTCAGCCAGTCCTTGACGCTCCAAGACCGGGGATTCGACACCCCTGAGGCTGCCATCGGCAGGTCGGACGCCGCCATCGCCGCCGATCCGACGAGGAGCGCTCCGAGGAGAAACGGCAGTCGCCGGCCGCGGCTCAACAGCAGGTGGTGGATCAGCCCGGAGACCGCGCCGACGCTCGCCCCCACCCCGATGCCGACGAGCGGACCCAGGCCCTGGACGCGATTCTGTTCCTCGTCGCCGTGGCCAGGGATGTCGATCCTGGCCGCATCGCTCGCCTTCTTCACTATCTGCTCCGGAGTCGAACTGGCCGGCCGGGCTCGGACCACCATGTCCGCGTACGTCACGGCGTTCAGGGCTGTCGTGCCGGCCGCTCCGGCGATCGCCCCGCGCAGGATCCCGCTCATCATCTCTCCTTGTCGTCGTCAGCTGGACTCGCGACGAGTCGTCTCGTCGGTCAGAGCATCGGGCGACCACCGGTGACGGCGATCCGGGCGCCCGAGATGTAACTGCCCTCGTCACAGGCCAGCAGCACGTACACCGGTGCCAGTTCGACCGGTTGTCCGGCCCGACCCAGAGGTGTGTTCGAACCGAAGCTCTCGACCTTCTCCTCGGGCATGGTGGCCGGGATCAGCGGGGTCCAGATCGGCCCGGGCGCCACGCTGTTGACCCGGATGCCCTGCTCGCCGAGCAGTTGGGCGAGACTGGCGCAGAAATTCGCGATCGCGGCCTTGGTCGCCGCATAGGGGGCGAGCTCGGGAGACGGCATGTCCGAGTTCACCGAGGAGCTGCCGATGATCGACGCCCCCGACGTCAGGTGGGGCAACGCCGCCTTGCAGAGATGGAACATCGCGCGGATGTTGGTGTCGAAAGTCCGGTCCCACTCCTCGTCGGGGATGTCCAGCAGTGACTTCCGGTTCATCTGGAAGGCCGCGTTGCTGACCAGGACGTCGATCCGTCCGAACTGATCGATCGCGGTCGAGATCACGTCTCGGCAGTGCTGGGCGTCGGCAAGATCACCACGAACGAGGACCGCACGCCTGCCGGCCTGCTCCACGTAGTCGGCCACCTCACGCGCGTCACTGTCCTCGCTGAGATAGCTGATCAACACGTCGGCCCCTTCGCGCGCGTACGCGATCGCCACCGCGCGACCGATCCCGGAGTCGGCACCGGTGATCACGGCCACCTTCCCGGCGAGCCTTCCGCTGCCGACGTAGCTCTGCTCACCGCAGTCCGGAACGGGAGTCATCTCCGACTGCAGACCGGGGACCTCTTGCTGCTGGGCTGGTTGATTCACGAAGGGCCGAGTTACCCCTTTCGGCGCTCGCCAACCATCCCTCGGTGGGTGGTGTTTCCCTTGCCGGCCGCGGGATACCCGGAAGGCGAGGTGCGCCGACCCGGCGCCCGAACCAACCGCGAGGGGAGCCGACGATGACAGCTCCGACCGTGCCCGGCAGCCCGCGGGATCGACCCGCTCCACCGCCCCGCCGTCCGGCACGTCCCCCGGCCGACCGGCCCGCGCCGCCGCCGACCCAGCCGGTCGGCGTGCCGCCCACCGAAGCGCCGGCTTCGTGGCGTTCGACCGATCTCGCCGAGGACGAGGCGGCCGGCGGCGAGGACACCGCGCCGGCGCGGGTGATGAACCCGGTCGGGAAGACAACGGCACTCAAGCCGACGAGAACCAAACCGAGCTGAGTAACGCGCTCAAAGCCGCGTCATGCGGTGGGATACCGCAGGTGCGTGACGCATCGGCCGATGGTCGACGTAGACGACCCTGCGCCCGCAGCGGCGCCGGTTGGCGGTTCGACACGGATGACAGTCGCATCGGCCGGGTCCGAGCAGATGGCCGTCCTCGCGGACCGGGACGAAGTGGATCTGATCACCGCAGTCGATGATGGCAAACTCGGGCAGGCGTGGCACGGCCGGCGACTCGACGACCTCGAGCGCGAACCGTCGGTTGATCGCCCGGCCGATGACGACAGAAGCGACGACCACGACAACAGCGCAGCACAACAGTGCGATCAGATTGCCAGCGCCGGACATCTTCGGCTCCTTCCGACGGCGGGATCGACCAGGGATCACGGCCCCCATACCCCGTCGGCCGGCGATCAGGCAGCGTCGGGCGGCGGCCGATCGGGCCGGCGGCGGCGATGCTCGCGGCCGGAGTTCGATCCGGTTGATCGCCTGCTCAGCGGCCGAGCACCGCAGCGCCGCGCCGCGCGAGCCGTGGCGGCCCGGGCCGCAGCGGATCGAACACCACCAACCCGCGGACGGCGAGCCCGATCACCGTCCAGCCCACCGGACAGCCGTCGACGGCGAAGCCGGCCAGCTCACCGAGGAGGACGTCGTACTCGAGCCGGCCGTCGGCGACGGCCTGCAGCACCCACACCTGCCGGGTCGTGAGTCGTAGCGCCGGCACGGTCGATCGGCGGGCGGTTCCCGGGATGCTCACCGCCTCCCTCCGGCGCCGCGAGCCGACGTGCCTACGGTGCGGGTGGCGGCTGCGATGACCCACGCCGCGGCCATCACCACCGAGATCACGCTGACGCGCACGTGCGGTTCCTCTCCGGAGCGCCCGCCCACTCGGCGGTGCCGGAATATCTACCCGTCCGAGCGGCAGCTCAATCACCCGTCGCGTCCTCCGGACCGAGAGCACGATCGCTGCAAGCGAGGGCCGTCCAGCGTGAGTGTCGTGACGGTCTTCCGGGTATTGCCGCCACGTGGGCAGCAGCGCGCGTCACCCCTGGTCGATCTCAGGCGCCGGGTGCCAGGCCGGAAGCTCGGCCCCGAGCTTGACCGATGCTCGATCGCGAGCAAGGCTCGACCCATGGGCGCCAAGCTGCTGCCCGCCGGTCGGCCATCGAGCCATGCCGATCGCGGGGCGCGTGTGGACAGGCTGACCAGATGACCGTCCAAGCTGCAGTTGCTGCCGCCGACCGGGCGACATCGGCCGCCGCGAGGTTGGCGGCCCTGCGGGAGCGTGCTGGGCAGCTGAGCGCGGGCGGGCCGATCTCGATCGAACATCTGTTGGAGGCCCGCGCGTGGGCCGAGGCCCAGCGCGGCGAGACCGAGCGCGCTCGGCGGCGACTGGTGGCGAGCCACCTGGCCGCCGCCGATCGACACGACGCGGCCGCGAGGGTCTTGGACCAGGCGGGAAAGACCGAGCGTGCCGAGCGACTCCGTCGGATTGCCCAGCAGCACGCGCGCGCCGCCGAAGACCTCTCCGCCGCGCCGGACGGCGACCCAGCGGTCGAGCAACTCGCACCGGAAGCCATCCACCGCGAGGCAGCAGCCGCGACCGAGCCGGCGCAGACCGCCGACCGCCGGCTCGAGTTCTCGCCACACACCTCGATCAGGGACATCACCGACGCCAATCGGCGGCTGGCCAGGTTGCTGTCGTCAGTGGGCTGGTCCCGCAGCCGGATTGCCGACAGCGACCGGGTGCGGGATCTGTGGAGAGCGATTGCCCTGGAGTGTGTGACCGGCCACTGGCGCGGCTGGTCCCAGGCCGTGTGTGACGTGGGAACGGGGCGACTACCGACCGTGTCCGGAATCGCCATCACCGCCTTCGACGGTTCGATTCATCAGCCACTCGCCGCTTCGGACGACTGGACCGAGTCGGTCGAGGAGATTCAACAGCTCATCGGCGACGGACCGTCGCTGACGGCGTACCAGCAGCGACGCCGGATCGTGGTCGACGATCTCAGCTCCGGATACGCCCGGTGGCCGGGCTTCGTCAGCGCATCGGCACGGACCGGACTGAGCAGCGTCTGGGCACTACCGGTCGAGGTCGATCGTCGTACCGTGGGTGTGATCACGTTCTATCGAAAGCACGCAGGGCCCGCCGCGCGGTCGGAGTGGTCGGAGGCCGAGGCCGTCGCCGATGCCGCGGTCACCGCCTTCGTCGGCGATGTCGACGACCTGGCCGGTCTGAGTGCGGCGAACGAGCTCACCGCATCGGCGATGGTCGTTCACATCGCCACCGGGATCATCGCGACGCGCCTGGCGATCACGCCGGCAGAGGCGCTGACTCGGCTGCGCGCCCAGGCCTTTGCTTCGAACCGGCGCCTCAGGTCGGTCGCCGAACTCGTGGTCGACGGCACGCTGACGTCGTGGTGACGCCGGACCTGGGCAGCCAGGACTTCACGTACCCGGATTGGCCTCGATCCGATCGACGACGTCTTTGCCGGACTCCTCGAACAAGATCAGGGCCCCGCTGACGGTACGGCTCTCACCGACCATCCGGGTCACCGTGACCCGCAGTTCCACCGTCCGCCCGCGTCGGTTGACGGCTTGCACCCGCCGACCGTGGACCCCGGTCTGGTCACCGCCCACCACCGCTGTCAGCCACGGGATGAGGTCATCCATCGGCAATCCGCTGTCCAGGCCCGCGATGGTCTGCCCGAGTGTCTCGTGCTGGCGTAGGCCCCACAACTCTTCGGCCTGCCGGGTCCACACCTGAACGCGCAGTTCCGCGTCGACGACGATCACGGCGGCATCCAGGCTGCCGAGGATCGACTGCATGAAGTCGTTCAGCTCGGTGATCGCGACCGTCCGGTCCCTGAGCTGGTCGTTGGTGATCTGCAACTCGTCGTTTGCCGACTGGAGCTCCTCGTTCATGGTCTCGAGCTCTTCGTTGGTCGACTGGAGCTCCTCGTTGGTCGTTTCCAGCTCCTCGACCGTGCTCTGCAGCTCCTCATTCGTCGTCTCGAGCTCTTCGTTGGTGGACTGCAACTCCTCGTACGCGGTCTCGAGCTGCCGGTTGGCGGTCTCGATCTCCCGTTGCAGCTCACGGAATCGGGTGACATCGGTAAGCGTCACGGACGTGCCGAGGAGCTGGCCGGTGCCGTCGACCAGCGGTACCAGCTCCACGTCGAGGTAGGTGGGCTGGCCCGCGGACTTGCGCCACTCCACTTCCCGCAGCGAGACGGCCTGCTTCCGTTCGGCTACGCCGGCGAGGTGCGAGCGCAGCTCCAGCGGCCGGTACGACACCTCCAGCTCCGAGAACGGTCGACCGACGTCACGTTGGGAAATGCCCAACATCGCGCCGGCTCGATGGTTGACCATCAGGAGTCGACCGTCCACGCCCACCGCGAACTGGGCGACCGGATTGGTCAGCACCAGCTCGTCGCGCACCTGGTTCCCGTCCAGGGTGGACGCCTCACGCCCATAGATTCGCCACGGCGGCGCCAGCGCTGCCTCCACGGACTCCGACTTCGTCTTGCGGAAGAAGCGCCGTTTGAGGTCGATCGGGTCGAACACCGCCGCGTGATTGAGCAGCATTTCGGCCTTGCCCAAGAAGAGCACGCCCTTGGGACGGAGCGCAAAGCCCAGCCGGGACACCACCCGGGCCTGGGTCTCGGCGTTGAAGTACATCAAGGTGTTGCGACACAACAAGATGTCGATCCGGGAGATCGGCGCATCCTGGGTGAGGTCGTTGCGGCCGAAGATGACGTTTCGCCGGAGGTCCGGCGACAAGACCCAGCGACCACCGGACGATTCGAAGTAGCGATCGCGGTAGTCGTCGGGGAGCCCGCGCATCTCCCGCTCGGTGTAGACGGCCTGCCGGGCGTGGTCCAGCGCCTCCTCGTCGATGTCGGTCGCATAGATCTTGACCCGATCACGAAATGCCGGGCCGATCAGCTCGTACAGCAGCATCGCGATGGAATACGGCTCCTGGCCGGCGGCGCACCCCGCACTCCACACCCGGATCGGGGCACCGTCGACGTTTCGGACGAGGTCGGGTAGCACCTGTGCGGCGAGATAGTTCCATGCTTCGGCATCCCGGAAGAAGCTCGTGACGTTGATCAGGATCGTGTTGAAGAGGGAGGTGAACTCGGTCGGCTGCAGCTGGAGCAGATCTTGATAGTCCTCGACCGTGTCCACCCCGAGCTCGCGCATCCGGAACCGAACTCTCCGAACCAGACTGGGCCGCTTGTAGCCGGTGAAGTCGAACGCCCTGCTCTCCTTCAGGAAGTTCAGCAGTCGTTCGAACGCCGGATCGGCGGCGGTCGCGGCCACCGTCTCCTCGCTCAGCGACCGATCCTGATCTGCCTGGACCCCCTCGACCTCCTCGCCGACCGCGGCATCGATGTCATCGCTCATGCTGCAGCTCCTCCGGAGATCCGTCCTCCTCGTCGAGATCGAGCGCCGGATTCGTGGTCATCGGCTCCTCGAGCAGTTGGCGCACCACGCTGGCGGCGCGGGTTGCCTCCTCGGCACGTTCCAGGTACCGCTGTCGAGACAGCATATTTCGCCGCTCACCGGCTCGATCGGCCAGTTGGCGGCTCAGCGCCGCCTTCTCCTCGAGGCTGCGCAACGCCATCCACAGGGCGCTGTCCAATGCCTCCGACTGCTCGACCAGCAGACCGACCGAGGACCAGGCGTGGCCCACCCGGCAACGAAAACGCAGCAGGCCGCCCTCCTCGATCTCGAACAGCGAACCGTTGCAGGTCGGACACCCATAGCCGGAGGGGCGTCCCGGTCGCTCGTCGGCTGCCATTGCCCTCTCGTCGAACTCCGCCACACCGACCTCCACCGTGAGCAGCTCCGGGGTTTCCTGAGGCGCCGCCGAGTCCACGTCGACGCGACGGCTCAGGTCACTCACCAACGCTCCGAGTTCGACGGCCGAACCGACGTGGTCGGCGCCGACGTGGGTCAATACGCTACGCGGCATGCTCGGATAGGTCGCCTCCGCCGGGTCCTGGACCAGGACGAGGCCGCCTCGTTGACGGATGGCGATCATGCCGGCGGTCCCGTCGTCCATGGCGCCGGACAGCATCACGCCCATCACCCGAGGCCCGCAGGCGCGTGCCGCGCTGCGGAACAGGACGTCGACCGCGGGTCGGTGCCCGTTTTCGCGGGGCCCCCGGGTCAAGACGAATTCGTCGTCCACGATGACCAGATGATGGTCCGGCGGGGCCACGACGGCAGTGCCGGGGGCGAGAGCCGCTCGGCCGTCGGCGGCGCTGACGGGTATGGTGCCGACCCTACTCAGGATCCGCGCCAGCAGGCTGACGCCGGTCGCCGGCATGTGCAGGACGATCAGCACCGTCGCGGGCAGGTCCGGACTGAGACCACTGAGGAATGCCCGCAGACTCTCCACACCACCGGCCGATGCACCGACTACGATCACGTCACGCCGCACGGCCGTGTCTCCCGGAGTCTTGTATCGAGTGGCCAGCTCGCGCTCGGCGACCTCGACGGGGAAGGGGTCTTCGAGCACCTGGCACCCGATTTCGCTGTTGATCAGTATGCCTTGCAGGCCGCTGCCCGGGAGCGGCAGCCGGCCGACCGTCACGCTCAGGTACCCGGCGCGGCGGGTTTCGAAACCCGCCGCGGTGCAGCCACGCTGCTGAAGCGACGACACCGCCGGCGAACCGTCCCGATCGGACGGGGTCGGCATCGTCCCGGTGGCGCTCAGCCCGGCCGTTGGTCCGGCGCGTGCGGAAGCTCGCCGGTCTCGATCACCTCCCGGGCCACGTCGCGCAGCTTGCGGTTCGTCGCCTGACTCACCTCGCGTAGTTCCCGGAAGGCATGCTCGGCGGTGATCAGATCCCGTCCCATCAAGATGCCGATCGCGATACCGATCTGCCGATTGGTCTGGAGGGCGAGCTGGAGATTCGACGCTTCCTCGCGCGCCCGTTCCGCGTCCAGCGCGAGCGCCACGAACGAGCCGAAGATGGCAGCGTTGACCCGATCGACGTCGGTCAGGGCGCCGGGCACGGTCGCGTAGAGGTTCAGCGCGGCCCGGAGATCGGACTCGAGCCGGAGCCGCACGCTGATGATGCTCCGGACTCCCAGCTCGGCCACCACGGCCGTGGCAAATGCCGGCCAGCGCGGATCGGCGGCCAGATCGTCCACCCGGACGAGGTCGTCACCTTCCGCGGCATCCAGGCACGGTCCCTCGCCGATCGAGTACTGGAGCTCGTCGGCTCGGCGGGGCAGTGCACCCGTCGCCGCAATGCTGCGCGGACGGCTCCGCGGTGGCAAGACCGTCAGTGCGGCGCCTTCGACATTGGGGGCCGCGCGCTGCGCCGCGTTCACCAACCGGCTCGGCGTCAGAGTGCCTCCCGGCGGCACGATCAAGCCGGCCAGCTCGCCGAAGGCGGTGGTCAGTTCAGCGAACTCCGACGGTCCGGGATTCAACTCCGCGCCCATGGGGACGCCCGTCACCTCTCGAGGACCGTCCTGTGTCGCGCCGTCAACACCACGATCCCCCTCACTCGACGTTACGCCGGTTGTCGATGTCGGTCCAGCAGGACGATCGGCGGCAACCGACTGACTTCACACTGAGCTTCTCGACGGTCCACCAGCCGGTGTCGTCGGCAGATCGGGCCGTCCGCCTGCGGGCAACGAGCCGGTCAGCTCGACCTCCACCGCGACATCGCGCAGTTTGCGATTCAGCCGTTGGCTGGCCGCCTGCAGCATGGCGAACGCCTGCTGTTCGGTCACCAGTTCCCGGGCCATCACGATGCCTACCGCGCGTCCGATCTGGCGGCTGGTGCCCAAGGCGGCCGTGAACTGCACCTCGTCCTCTCGGCGTAGCGCCCCTTCGACGGCGAGCGCGGCGTACGGACCCAGGATGGACGCTGTCGCGACGTCGAGGTCGTCGAAAGCTGCCCGGGCGAATGCATACAGATTCAAGGCCGCGCGGTCCTCACCGCTCAGGGACAGTCCGATGCTGACCACACTGCGCACACCCGTCTCGGCCGCACAAGCGGCGCCGAACGCAGGCCAGCGCGGATCCACGGCCAGGTCGTCGACAACGGCAACCGAGTCGCCCTCCGACGCTGACAGGCAGGGCCCCTCGCCCGTCCGGTACTGGATGACGTCGACGGCGTCGGTCAGCCGATCGGTGGATGCGAGGGTGCGTGGTCGCTGTCGTGAGCGAACCAGCGTCAGGCCACAGGAAACCGCGGGAGCGACTGTTGTCGCCGCCACCCGGACAAGCCGCTCCGGATCGATCCCATCATTGTCACTCGTCCGCAGTGCAACAGCGACCTCGCTGAACTGCGTCATCAACTCGGCCAACTGCCCGCGGTCGAAACGCGAATCATCGGACTCTGCCACGTCACCGCCGCCGTCGTGTCGCGCCGACCGTACCGCCTCTTTTTGACGTCGCTCGACAGGTGCAGCCTAGTGCTTGCCGCCAACCTCGACGCAAGTCCTCCGCACCGATGTCAGCACGACTCCGGACATGCCCGGGTCGGCCGGCCCGTCGACGAAGCGGCAGGGCGACTGCCGCCGGACGCCTGACGTACGAGGGGTCCGAGTGCGTCGATCTCGCAAACCGGACCGCTCCCGATCTGGTTGACGATCGAGGCTGCCAGCTCACGAACGGGCGTGTTGGTGCGCTGGGACAGCGCCCGGAGCGCCTGCCAGGCCAGGTCAGGGGAACAGCCGAGGGACTGCATCACCACACCCGTCGCCTGGCCGATCAGCGTCCGGGTGGCCAATGCCCGCTGGAGCTGAGCCACCTCGAGGCGCAGCTCGGCGAGTTGGCGTGGGAGCGTTCGCCGGCCATCGAGGTCGGCGGCGCTCGATCCGATCGATTCCCGGTCCGCGGTCGGGTCGGATTCGCGAGCGCCCGGTCGATCGTCCTCGGACTGCCGGGAGGTCTCCCCGACGATCAGCGCTCGATAGGCGGCAGCCAGCCGAGTGCTCTGCTCCAGCGCAACCGACGCGCGCCGCAGGGCGGCCGCAGCCTGGTCGCGGGTAGCGGCGGCCGACTCGCGAGCTGTCTCAGACCGCATCCGCGCGATGGCCAGATCTTCGGTCAGCGATTGGCGCACGATCTCGGCGACCTGCTCCAGCCGATCGGCGTCGACCCAGACGCACCACTCTGCCGGTGGCAGCCAGCCCAGTCCGGACAGAGCCTCGACCAACCGGGAACCGGCCGCATCGACGCCGGCGAGCGGGTCGCTGCCGTCGACCGGCTCCGCAGGCACCGCGCTGAGCGCCGCAGCTTCCGTCACGTGTACAGCGTACGCAGGTCACACCGAGCCAAACCGAACCGGATCGAGAATCCACCTGTTTAGGTACGGCCGCATCGGGGAATGAGGGGCGTCGGCCCGCAATGCCCACCAGTGGAGCAACCTCACCGCTCGACCCCACGGCGAGCTGGGACGTTTCACCTCTGGAGCGGTATGGGCTCGCGTGCTCCGGTCACCGTCACCCGCCGTATCGGTGACCGGAGCCGCTCCACGTTCACCAGCTCACTGGTTTGACAGCCCTCACGGTGAGAACGAGCAACTCATGCGAGCAGTCACCTGGCAGGGCCGACGAACCGTCAGCGTCGAGGACGTACCGGACCCGAGGATCGAGCAATCAACCGACGCCATCGTCAAGATCACGTCGACGAACATCTGCGGCTCCGACCTGCACCTCTACGAGACACTCGGTGCCTTCATGACACCGGGCGACATTCTCGGGCACGAGCCGATGGGGATCGTCGAAGAGGTCGGGCGGGACGTCACCGATCTCGCCGTCGGCGACCGGGTCGTGATGCCGTTCCAGATCTCCTGCGGGCACTGCTTCATGTGCGATCGGGAGCTCTACACGCAGTGCGAGACGACGCAGGTTCGCGAGGCCGGCAGCGGGGCCGCGCTGTTCGGCTACTCCAAGCTGTACGGCTCCGTGCCGGGCGGGCAGGCTGAGTACCTTCGCGTGCCGCAGGCGCAGTTCACGCACATCAAGATTCCGGAAGGCCCGCCGGACGACCGTTTCGTCTATCTCTCCGACGTGCTCCCCACCGCCTGGCAGGCGGTCGAGTACGCGGCCGTTCCCGAGGGCGGATCGCTGGTCGTGCTCGGACTGGGACCGATCGGCGACATGTCTTGCCGGATCGCGCAGCAGAAGCCGATCGACCAGCTGATCGCGGTCGATCTCGTCCCGGAGCGGCTCGACCGCGCCCGGGCTCGTGGCATCGACGTGATCGACCTGAACGATCACGCTGACGACATCGGCGACGTCATCCGGGAACGAACCGGCGGGCGCGGCCCCGATGCGGTGATCGACGCGGTGGGAATGGAGGCGCACGGCTCGCCCGGAGCAGCGTTCGTCCAGCGGGTGGCGGCGCACCTTCCGGACGCGATCGCCGCACCGCTGATCAGCAAGGCGGGGATCGATCGGCTCGCCGCCCTCTACGCGGCAGTCGACATCGTTCGTCGCGGCGGGACGATCTCGCTGATCGGGGTCTACGGCGGGATGGCAGACCCGATGCCGATGATGACCCTCTTCGACAAGCAGATCCAGCTGCGGATGGGACAGGCCAACGTCAAGAAGTGGATCGATCAGATCCTGCCCCTGCTGAACGACGACGATCCCCTGGGCGTCGACGACTTCGCCACCCACCGGCTCCCGCTGGAGCAGGCTGCACACGCGTACGACATCTTCCAGCGCAAGGCGGACGGCGCCGTCAAGATCATGCTGAAGCCGTGAGCGCCGACGGTCCACCTCGCCGCGGAGGCGCACATCCGATCGGCATCGGCCGGCGCCTGATCGATCCGGCTCAGCGGTCCACTTCGTCGATGGCCTGGGCGTAGGGCGCGCGCTCGGCCAGCAGCCCCTGGCCGAGTTCGTACGCGTCGTCGTCGCGATAGCTCAGCACGCCGGCCAGCTGTGTGCCTTGGCGATACCAGACGGTCCACGAGCGGTCGTCGCCACGGACCTCGTAGTCGTCGAAACCGTCTCCCCAGGAGGAGTACTTCAGCGTCCGATCGCCGATCGTCGACCAGAAGCCCGGCGCGCTGGCCCACTGCAGCTGGCGACCGGCGACGCCGGCGCCGGCGATCTCGCCCTGGGTCTCGGCGTCGCCCCAGTGCTCGACGCGAAGCGGGCGCCCGGCGGCCACGTTCCGCGCATAGGCGATGTCGCCCGCGACCCGGATATGCGCAACGCTGGTCCGCAGCAGCGAGTCGGCGACGACACCGCCGTTCGCCAGCGCCAATCCGGCGGTCTCGGCCAGTTCCAGCCGGGGCCGGGCCCCACCGGCACAGACGACGTGCGCGGCATCGATCATCGTGTCGTCGTCCAACCGCAGAGCCCAGCGGTGCCCGGTGCGCTCGATCATGGCCAGCGCCGAGCCGGTGTGCAGGTCGACGCCGTCCGTGCGCAGCCAGTCGGCGATACGCTTGCCCGCTTCGGCGCCCAGCCGTCGTGTGTGCGGGATGTCCTCGTCGGTCACCAGCACCGTCTCGACGCCCTGCGTGGCGAAGCTGGCCGCCGCCTCGCAACCGATGAAGCCGGAACCGATCACGACGACCCGGCCGGACGGCTGCTCGGCGATCTGCCGAAGCCGGCGACCGCTGGCCAGGTCGCGGACATACACCAAGTCCGGGTGATCGCCGCCCGGCACGGGCAGCGGTTGCGGGCTCGAACCGGTCGCGAGCACGAGGTCGGCGTATCCGACCTCCTGGGCACCGCCGGTCGACACCCGTCGTGCCTCCGGGTCGATCCCGGTCACCCGGGTGCCGGTCGTCAGCGTGACCAGGTTGTCCTCGAACCAGCCATCGTCGCGGAGCCACAGATCGTCCAGCTCGTCGGCACCGCGAAGGTAGTCCTTGGTCAACGGTGGACGCGCGTACGGCGGGTGCACGTCCTCGGTGATCATCGTCACCGGACCGTCGCCGTCGCTCTCCCGATAGGCCTGCGCGGCGGCGAGCGCCGCGGGACCGCTGCCCACGACCACGAGCCCGCTCACCGACGATCCTCCGGAATGTTCTGCGTCCGCACGGAGCGTCCATAGCCAGCTCGAGCCGTTCTCACACCGGAAACAGGCTCGGCTCGGACGTTTGGCCGACCTCACACGGGATAGTCACGAACTCGTGAGTGAGTCCCCGGTCGGACCCTGCCACCTCGGCGGTGCCACCGGCACGGCTGCACTCCGGTCGACTGGTTGACAAGGAGGCCCATGCTGGTCCGAAACGCCATGCTGGTCCGAAACGCCATGCTGGTCCGAAACGGTCGTACCGAGGCAAGGCTCTCCGGCCGATGACGGCCGTGCAGTCCAAGAGCGGCACTGACGCTGCCGGAGGTGAGCCGCGGTCGGCGTCGTCGCGCTCGCGACGCCGGATGTCGTCGACGACCCGAGAAGCCGTCGCGGGCTTCCTGTTCATCTCTCCCTGGATCGTCGGATTTGTCGTCTTCACGCTGGGTGCGATGGTGTACAGCCTGGTGATCTCGTTCAGTCACTACAACCTGGCGAACAACCGGATCCGGCCGGCCGGCTGGTCGAACTACGCCAATCTCTTCGAGGACCCCAAGGTCGCGGTTTCGCTGAAGAACACCTTGTTCTATGCGGTGATGGCCGTCCCCTTGGAGGTGGTGGTCGCGCTGGCGCTCGCCCTGTTGCTGAACCGTGTCGGCCGCGGCGCCGGCGCCTTCCGGACGATCTTCTATCTGCCCAAGATGACTCCCGCGGTCGCCACCGCATCCGTCTTCCTGTTGCTGCTCAACGGCAACACCGGCGCCGTCAACTCCTTCCTCGCCGTCTTCGGCATCGAAGGCCCGCAATGGCTGATCGACCCGGCGTGGGTCAAGCCCTCGATCGTGCTGATGACCCTGTGGGGTGTCAGCGGGACGATGGTGATCTTCCTCGCCGCGCTGAAGAACGTCCCTCGTGAGCTGTACGAGGTGGCCGAGCTGGACGGTGCCGGCGCCGTCCGCCGCTTCCGCAACGTGACCTTGCCGATGATCAGCAGCGCCGTGTTCTTCAACGTACTGGTGCTCACGATCGCGGCCTTTCAGATCTTCGACCAGGCTTATCTGTTGTTCTGGCGGGACCAGAACAACGCCTCCCCGGATGCCTCGCTGTTCTACGGGGTCTACATCTACATCCAGGCCTTCCGCGAATTCGACCTCGGCTTCGCGTCGGCGATGGCATGGCTGCTGTTCGTGATCATCTTGGGCATCAGCCTGGTCCAGGTGCGGGTGGGCAATCGCTTCGTCTACTACGAAGGTGAGCACTGATGTCCAACGCGAGCGCGTCCTCGGCGGCCCAGACGGCGGGCCTCGCCGACGTCACCGGCCCGCGCACCAGCGCCCGTCGCTCACCCGGCTCACGACACCGCGCCGGAGGCTCGTGGTGGCGTCGGCCGGGGACCGTGGTCATCTGGGCCCTGCTGATCGTGTTGTCGGCGGTTTTCGTCTATCCACTGGTGTGGCTGCTGGCGGCCAGCCTGAAGCCTCGGGGCGAGGTGTTCGACAACCGGCTGATCCCGCAGACCTTCTCACCTCAGAACTACGCGGGAGTCTGGGACCAGCTACCGCTGCTCAGCTGGGCACTGAACAGCATCGCGATTGCAGTCCTGGCCGCCGGTTTCGTGGTGATCTCCAGCGCCCTGGTGGCCTTCGGATTCGCCTACTTCCGTTTCCCGGCACGCAATCTGCTGTTCGGGCTCGTGCTGGCCACGATGATGCTGCCCGGCGCGGTGACGATGGTGCCGCAGTACCTGATCTGGCTGAAGCTCGGACTGGTCGGCACCTGGGTGCCGCTGTTCGGCGCCAATCTGTTCGGCTCGGCCTTCTACATCTTCCTCCAGCGGCAGTTCTTCCTCGGCCTGCCACGCGAGCTGTTCGAGGCGGCCCGGGTGGACGGTGCAAGCTATCTGGCCATGTTCACCAGAGTCGCGCTGCCGCTGTCGATCCCGTCCCTGGTGATCATCTTCCTGTTCGAGTTCCAGGCCAGCTGGAACAGCTTGCAGGCCGCCTTGATCTATCTGAACGCCGGGTCGGTCGAAGGCTTCACCGTTCCGCTCGGCATCTCGTACGCGATGACCAAATACAGCCCGACCGCCGGCGGGCAAGGCGACTACCAGTACGTGATGGTCGCTGCTCTGCTCGTCACGCTGCCGATGCTGGCCCTGTTCGCCTTCGGTCAGCGCTACTTCATCGAGGGCGTGGCCACTCAAGGGCGCAAGGGCTGATCTCCCACCGAACCGAGATGTCAGCCGCTCGGCACCGTCTTCGATGGTGAGCGGTTGACATCTCGGCGTCGGTGCTAGCCGGCGATCTTGTCGTACGCCCGCATCGCCGCGGCCTGGGCATCCGCCAGTGCCTGCTCGGGCGTCTTCTGGCCGAGCAGGGCGGCGACGATGGCGTTGTTCAACTCGCTCTGGATGGTCTGGCCGGCCGGCGAGGCGCCGAGCGACTTGCCGTTGCCGACCACCTCGTAGAACGTCTGGATGGTCTGGTCGAACCCGGCGTTGCCGCTACCGGTGACGTACTTCTCCTTGATCGCCTTGTCGGCCGACGGCGAGCCGGTGAACAGCCCGGTATTGATCGCGCCCGGCGTCTTCTTCAAGGTCGCGGCACGAGCGTCCGCCGCCGCCATCCAGGCCTCATCGGTCACCAGGTTGATCATCCAGGCGCAGGCGGCGTCCGGATTCTTCGCCTTGACCGGAATCACGAAGGCGCTTCCGCCGGTGACGGCGAACGGCTGCCCGTTCTGGTCCTTGAAGGGCACCGCACCCAGCTTCACCTGCTTCACGTACGGGCTCAGCACGTTGACGTACCACTGGGCGTCGACCTGGGCGGCCACCTGATCGGAGACGAACTGGTTGTTCTTGCCGAAGAAGTCGAAGGAGTCCGAGAAGCTCTTCACCTTCGCGTAGCCGCCCTGAGCGTCGGCCAGCTTCTTCAAAAAGGCGATCGCCTTGGCGTTGTTCGGATCATCCAGTGCTGGCTTGCCCTGATCGTCGACCAGCCGTCCGCCGTAGCTCAGCAGCCACAGCGGACCCTGCCCGGTCGGCACCGCGTCGAATCCGAGGCGGGTCGGCTTGCCGCCATCGGCGGTCGACAACTTCTTGGCGGTCGCGATCAGCTCATCGGGCTTGGACGTGTCGATCTCGGACGGCTGCACTCCCTCGGCATCGAGCACGCGCTGGTTCAGCATCACCGCTGCCGGCTGGAAGAACTGAGGCACGGCCCAGATCTTGTCCTGATAGCTGACGTCGGCCGTGACCGCTGGATAGAACTGTGTCTTGGGGTCCATCTTCCAGGCACTGAAGCACGCGTCGACCGGCATGATCAGATCCTGCGCCGCATAGGTAGCCACGAACTGGCGATCCATCTGGACGACGTCGGGCACGTCGCCGCTGGCCAGCCGGGTGGTGAACTTCTGCGCGTCGAAGCCGGTGGCATCCAGTGAGATCGTCACCTGGCCCAGCTTGGACTTGGCATAGTCCAGCCGGGCCTTGCCGACGTCGTCTGCGTTGTCGAACCCCCACGCCTTGAGTTCGCCGCTGGGGCTGGTGTCGAACGTCGCCGGCTCGGAGTTGTCCGGCTGGCTGCCCCCGCCACAGGCGCTGGCCGGCAGCAACACCGCCATCAACCCGAGTGCCACGATCTTCGATCGCCTCATCGCAACCTCCCACCGTCGCGCCTGCGCGCGATCATCGCGACGAGTGGGCCACCCGTCCGCGTTGGCCCGTATCCAACCGCCGGGCGGTCGAAACACCAGCGACCTTGGCCCTGCTCCGCCTCAACGGCGCAGCGCCCTCGCGGACTCGCGATCGTTCGCCTTCTGCAGCGCCTCCACCAGCTCGGCCTTGGTCATCGACGAACGACCCTCGACACCGAGCCGGGTTGCGAGCTCATAGAGGTGCTTCTTCGATGCGTTCGCGTCTACCCCACCTGCCGTCGGCCGGTCGGTGTCGTAGCCACCCTCGGCCTGGGCGTCGGACGGTCCCTTCTCCTGCTTGGGCTCCCAGTGATCGCCGACTTTCTCGTGCGTGTGCTTGAGGGCGCTGAACGCTACCCGGTTCGCCCGTTCCTCGTCGCCGTACTGCTCGGCGGCGGAGTCGTGCGCCTTCGCGTACGTCCGTTGGGCCTTGTCGTCGGAACGCTGCAGGGTGCTCGGCAACTCGTCCTGCTTGGCCTCTCCGGATTTGGTTGTCTTGGGCATCCAGCCTCCTTCGTCGATGCGATGCCGTCGCCCGGGTGATCCGGACCGCTTCAGACCCGGTCGGTGCGGAACAACCGGATCCACCGATAACCCCAGCCGTGCAGGCGGAGACCGGTCAGCTGGCGGCCGGGCGCGTCATACGGGCCGTCGACCAGCAGGTCGAACGGTTCGTCCGCTCCGTCGAGCGGACCGATGTCGACGCTCAGCTCGGAGTCGGCGAGGTTGTGGAGCAACAACACCGACCCCGTCGGCGCGTCGAAGCGGTGCGCCAGGACCGCGCGCGGCAGCGGCACGTCGACGACACTGCACCGGCCGATGCCGATCTCCGGCGTCGTGCGCAAGGTGTGGATCAAGTTCTCGAACCACCGCAGCAGCGAGTCCGGGTCCCGGTTCTGGGCGCGCACGTTCACCGTCGAGGCCCCGTAGCGTCCACGCATGGCCACCGGCCGGACCAGGCGGTCGGCTCGGGCCGCGGAGAAGCCTGCGTTCGGCGTGCCGTCCCACTGCATCGGCGTCCGGATGGCGTCGCGATCCAGAAGCGCCAGGTTCTCCCCCATCCCGATCTCTTCGCCATAGCGGATCACCGGACAGCCGGGCAGGGAGAACTGGAGGGCGTACGCCAGCTCGATCCGTCGACGGTCGCCGTCCAGCATGGGCGCCAGCCGGCGGCGGATCCCACGCCCGTAGATCCGCATCCGTGATCTCGGCGCGAAGACGCGGAAGACGTCTTGACGCTGCTCCTGGGTCAGGGTGCTCAGGTCGAGCTCGTCGTGATTGCGCAGAAACGTGGCCCACTGACCACCCGACGGCAGCCGGACCGCATTCGTCAGCGCATCGACCAGCGGTTCGGCATCGGAGCGGGCGAGCGCCAACCAGGCCTTGGGGTTCAGCAGGAAGTCGAAGACCAGCTGGGCCCGGTCGGCCGGCCCGTCGGGACGGCTGCCGACATAGGACGCCACATCGCTCGGCGGAACGTTCGCCTCACAGAGCAGCACCGAGTCTCCCGACTGCCACTGGGTTTCCTGGCGCCAGCTCTCCAGGATCCCGAAGTCTTTCGGGGCCGGATCGGCCCCCGGTCGGGTGAGCTCGAGCACGAAGGGTGCCCCGTCGACGCGAAATCCGGCCACTCCCAGCTGGAGCCAGAACGCCATCACCTTGGCGATCTCGCGGCGAACCTCTGGATTCGCCCAGTTCAGGTCGGGCTGGAACTCGTAGAAGCGATGGAAGTACCAGGCGCCGGCCTCCTCGTCGAAGGTCCAGGTGGCATCTTGTTCACCGGGGAACACGATCCCTTGCCGGCGATCGGGTGGCTCGGTCTCGCTCCACACATACCAGTCGCGAAACGGCGAGTCCGGATCGCTCCGTGCGGAGACGAACCACGGGTGCTGGTCGGAGGTGTGATTGACCACGAGGTCCAGCAGGATCCGCAGCCCGCGCTCCTCGGCGCGCCGGCAGAGCTCGGCGAAGTCGCCCAGACTGCCGAGCGCCGGGTGGATGCCGTAGTAGTCGGCCACGTCGTAGCCGCCGTCACGCAACGGGCTCGGGTGGATCGGGTTGAGCCACAAACAGGTCACGCCGAGTCTCGCCAGATAATCCAGCCGGCTGATCAGTCCGCGCAGATCTCCGCAGCCGTCGCCGTCGGAGTCCTGGAAGGACCGGACGTCGATGCAGTAGATCACCGCCTGTTGATACCAACGAAGCGTCGAGGTCACCGCCCGCTCCCCGGCGGTCACGAGCGTCGACCTCGACCGGCGGCGCGCGTCGCCACGACAGCGGACCCCGCGATCGTCGCCGCGGCCGCCACGGCGAGTTGCGGATAGCGATGGGCCACCCACTGCTGGACGCTGCGCGACCGCGCCCGAGAGTCGAAATCGCCGTGCGTGCCGAAATCGCGGCCGGACTCGTCGTCGGCCGGTTCCCACAGGTTGGCCGGCTGCTCCGGATCTCTCGGCTCGCCCGTCTGCTGGGAGGAGACGCCCTTCCAGCCGAGGTAGCGATCGAGGACGCCGGGAACGAGCGCGTTCGCGACGAGCGTCGCCACGGTGCTGGACCCCACCCAGTACTCCCGGCGCCGGGGGTGATCGGCAGCGAACCTGATCGCCCGGGCCGCGACCTCCGGCTGATAGATGGGCGGGACGGGTTGGGCCCGGTCCGGTAGTCGGGACAGCACCCAGGAGAACTGGGGGGTGTTCAGCGCCGGCAGCTGGACCATGGTCACCGAGATCGGGCTCTTCTCGTGCAGCAGCTCGCAACGCAGCGACTCGTGGAAGCCCTGGATCGCGTGCTTGGCCCCGCAATACACGCTCTGCAAAGGGATTCCGCGATAGGCGAGAGCCGAACCGACCTGCACGATCGTCCCGGCATTCCGGCGGCGCATGGGCTGCAGCACCGCCATGGTGGCATAGACGTATCCCAGGTAGCTGACCTCGGTGGCATGCCTGAACTCGGCGGCCGAGATCTCCTCGAACCGAGCGAAGACGGAGGTGAATGCCACATTCACCCACACGTCGATGGGTCCGAGTTCCTCCTCGATGCGGCGCACCGCCGCCTCGACCTGGTCGGTCTCGGCCATGTCGGTGGGCACGATCAAGGCCGTGCCACCCGCCTCCCGCACCTGCCGCGCGGCACCCTCCAGCCCTCGTACGCCACGGGCGAGCAGGGCGACCCGGTCGCCGTGCCGCGCGAACTCCAGCGCAGTCGCTCGCCCTACTCCACCGCTCGCTCCGGTCACCGCCACGACACGGCCAGTCACCCGAGGCTCCCTTCGTCGATTCGATCGGGACGTTCGTTGAACCGTCGAGCCGCGCGAAGGCCCCATCGGGTCACGGCATCGAGCAGCCGGCGCGGAAGCGGATCCAGCTGCGCAGCTGCCCGCTGGCCCTCCACCGTGCCGGTGCTCGCCGCTGCATCGGGAGCGTCCGGGAGCAGCCGCGCGGTCAGTCCGAGCAGCGCCGAGGTCGACCTGGGGAACAAGGCATCGATCCGGGGAGCGATCTTGGCGAGGGGGGTCAGCACGACCACGGAACGACCAGCCAGTACGCCGTCGACGATCCGGCGGGCGGCGCGCTCGGCGTCCATCGAGAGCAGGGGAATCGATGCGGCCGCCGCGAACCAGGCGTACTCCTGGCGATACCGGCCGGCGAACTCGGCCCGGACGTGGGAGCCGGTGCGCATCAGACCGGGCGTCACCGTGGTCACGCTCACTCCTGTGCCGGCCAGCTCGGAGCGCAGTCCACGACCGAAGCCGACGGCGCCGAACTTGGCGGTGCTGTAGGGAAGGAGATGAGGCGCTGCGATCAGACCGCCGACCGAGGCGATCACGCCGATCTTGCCGGATCCCCGGTCTCGCATCCCGGGAAGAACCGCCAGCGCGGTGTTGATCGGACCCCACAACATGACGTCGATCGCATCACTGAACTGCTGGCGGGTGACCGAACGCAGCGGCCCGACCTGGATGATGCCGGCGACGCAGATCATCACCTCGATCGGCCCGACGTCGCGCTCGATCCGGTCGACGGCGTCGGCCACCTGCCCGGCGTCGGCGACGTCACAGGCCTCGGTGACGACCTGATGACCGGATTCGGCCAGCCGCGCGGCGGCGCGGTCGAGTTCGCCCGGGTCGCGCGCCGCGATCACCACCCGGAAACCCCGTTGGCTGAGCTCACGGGCGATCAGCAGGCCCAGGCCGCGAGACGCGCCTGCCACGAACGCCGCGGGACGCCGCTTCACCACACCTCGCTCCTTCCGCGTGTGTCAGCCGGACCGGACGGCTCTACTTCCCGGGCCAGGAACCGGTGACCTTCTGAAAAGCCCGAGCACCCAGCCGGTTCACCAAGGCGTTGACCGCGGCGAAGATGGCCCCTTGCAGCGTGGCGGCCAGCAGGATCTCGCCGATGGAGGCCTTCGACTGCAGCGCATCGGGAGCCTTGCCCCGCCCCACGGCTCCCCACAGTGCCTTGAACAGCCCCGCGGCGGCGGCACCGGCGACCACGCTGCTCACCAGGCCGACCGGTCGGTACGCCAGTTTCGCGGTCGTCTTGCCCATCGGGTCCTCCTCGATCGACGCGGCGGGGTTCCGGAACGCCCGCTCTGCTGACCCAGCCGTCTTACCCAGTTCCGGGGTGTTCATGTCGCGCTGACGACATCGGCCCGACGCCACCCGTCCTCTCCGGATCGCGAGGTCACGAATCGGCCGTCGCGTCGGCGATGTCGACGACGAGGGCTCGGTGGTCGGACAGCTGGAGCCGTACGGCTCGGGCGTCGAGCACGATGCCGATGTCGCCACGGAGCAGGATGTGGTCGAGCTGCTCACTCGGTCCGTCCAGCGGGAAGGTGGATTCGGCTGCCAGACTTCGGAAACCGGTGATCTCTCCCGGCCTCGGCGCGTTCATGTTGAGATCACCCATCAACAGCAGCGGTCCGTGCAGCGCCGCGAGGTCGCGGCAGAGGCGACGCAGTTGCAACCGACCCCAACCGGGTACGTAGGACAGGTGAGTGTTCACCACGATCAACGGGCCGATCGGGCTGTCCAGGTGGCCGATCACCGCCGTCCGCGGTTCCTCGTGCACCATGATCAGCTTGCGGGGGCCGGGGAGGTACATCGGAAACTTGAACCCGATCCGAGGCAGCCGGAGACTCTGCCAGCTCTTCGCCGGGTAGCGAGACAGCAACGCGACGCCATACGCCGCCGTGCCCGGCACGTCGTCCTCCGTCGCGGCCATCCAGGTCGCACCGGGGGTACCGGCCAGCGCCGCCACGAACCGATGCGAGCGAGCACCCATGGCCTCCGCCGCGACCGCGGTGAGATCGGCCAGATGGGAACGCGGTTGATCCCGGTCCACCTCCTGCAGTGCAAGGATGTCGGCATCCAAAGACTTCACGGCAGCCGCCAGCCGATCGAGGTCGACCACATCGTCGTCGACCGACCTACCGTGCAAGATGTTGAACGTCACCAGCCGCATACGAAGGGGATATCCATCACCGGCGCAGACAACGCACGTCGGGACGGCGCCAGGTGACCCAACGACCAAGCAGCGGGACCGACCCCGCGTCCTCGATCGAGGTCGGCCGCGATCTCATGCGCGAGGCACTGCGGCATTCGGCCTCCGCCCTCAAGGCGGCCGAGGTTCCGTTCGCACTGGCCGGCAGCTATGCGCTGTGGGTCTTCGGCGGACCGGAGGGAAGTCACGACGTCGATCTGGTGGTGCCCGAAGCGTCGGTGGAAGACGCGGCGGAGGCTCTCGCCGCTGCCGGCTTCGAGATCGAGCGTCCCCCCGAAGACTGGCTGTTCAAGGCGTGGCGGCAGGGTGTGCTGGTCGACGTCCTGCACCGGCTGCTGGGGGCGCCGGTGGAGTCGGCCTGCCTGGACGGGGCCGAGGAGCACGACGTGCTCGGCATCCGGATTCGTGTGCTCGAACCGACAGTCGTGATGATCACCAAGCTGCTGTCGCTGAGCGAGCAGTATTGCGACTTCGGCGCGTTGCTTCCCTATGCGCGTGCCGTTCGCGAACAGATCGACTGGCAGCGAGTCCGCGCGGAGACCGCCGACCATCCCTTTGCCGAGACGTTCGTCCATCTGCTCGACAGCCTGGACATCATCGGTTGACTGCCCTTGTTCGGGGTACGCCTGCGATGGCATCGTCCCAGCTTGACCGGTGGCACCGTCAGCGAAGCGCTCAGCGGTCCGAGCACACGCGACACTAGGACCGGTCGCGACTATTCGGGTCCGTTGAGTCCGACTGAGGGGCGCTGGTGTCACCCAATAGGCCGCGCTGAGCCCGGTCGACTACCTCGGCCGCATCATCCGGAGGAGGATCGGTTGCCGGCGGGACGTCGACCGGCGCGTAGTCCTCCAGTCCCGCGGCGACCCGGTCGCGCTCGACCGCGGCTTCCAGGTCGTCATCGGACTGGGGCGGCATTCCGCCGTGCTGGGTGCGAGAATGCGGAAGCCCTTCGTCGAACTCCGGCTCCAGTACGTCGTCTGTCGTGGGGTCGGACACCCATAGCCTCCGTTCGCTGTTCATCCTCTGCCGGGGGCCCATACCCTGTCGCCGACGTTGCACACGCCTGGACTGGATTCGATCATCAGGTGTCGACGCGGGCAGGTCGGTTCGGGCGCTATCCACGCGCCGAGTGGGTAACCGCCTGACCGGTCGCCGAGCGTGGACGAGTGCGCCCAATCAGGTGGTGGGGCGATCGGCGGGACGCACCGTCCGCAGGGATCACGCGCGCTCACGCCTCGCGAGTGTCACCAGCCTTGGTCGATTCCTCCGCCGCGTCAGCCTGATCCCGGAGAGCCGCTTGGCGATGGAATTCGGCGCGGTCGTGGTGTCCGGAGGCATCGAGGGCGAGTGCGGCATCCAGATGAGCCTGCGCGGCGCGTCGATGGGCCTCGGCCGTCCGGCGATGCGTTTCCTTGCTGCGGCGGGCCTCTTCCCGAGCCGCATCCTGCGCCGCGACGATGTCGTCTTCGGTCACGGGCAGGTCGGCCTCCAACCGCCGGCGCCGGTCGCGCAACTCATCGGCCCGCTGGCCGGCCAACCGGGCACGGTGGGCCGCCGCGGCAGCACGTTCGACCAGCGCTGCGCGCTCCGCGCTCGCGTCGTCGGCCTTCGCGTCGTCGGCCTTCGCGTCGTCGGCGTTAGGGGCCACCCGCCCATTGTCCTCTCTGCGCCGGGATCGTGATCGACCACCGGATCAACCGGGCCGGAGGCTAGGTCACGAGTTCAGGGACGTGCCGGGAGCCCGTGCTCTGATCCGCGAGCGAACAGACCGCCATCGGAATGGTCGGCGAGCACCACCGCGCTACCTCGATACCGGTGTCCAGATCCATCGCCACCGGGAGCAACCTGATCCATTGACCGCACTTGCGACACTTTCGTTTCATCACCACACCTCGGGAACCGGGTAACCTCCACCGCGCCGCGGACCACCACGATCGGAGCACCGATCCGGATCATCGGCTCCTCGATGATTGCCATCTGCAACGCGTTGGATTTACGCTGTAAACCGGCCGCCGGCCGCGACAGGGACCGGACGGCGATGAGGGCGCCCGGAACGGGGAGCGCCGCACGCCGGCGGCCGGTCATTTGAACTCGTGCGCGGGCCTGGCCCCGAGCCGATGCTCGGGGCCAGGCCGTGGCAGCGGACGTG
>NZ_BAABAB010000020.1:0-9638 GCF_039537205.1 Microlunatus ginsengisoli
TCTACACCCCAGCTGAAACACTGGCCAAACACATCGGTGTTGCGTTGACCCCCTGAGCCCGCCCGGATCCCCTGCAGCGGATCCGAGGTTGCATAGCGGATCCGGGTTGCCACAGGGGATCCGAGGTGGCATAGGGATCCGGGATCGTCCGGGCGATCCGGGTTGCCACAGAGCCGGGCCAGGCATGTCGCCAATCGACCTCGCAATGCGCGGAAGGCGTTTACCCGAGCCGTCTTGCGCCGGGCGAGGTCGATCTGCGACAGCTCCTCCTCGCTCCGACTGACCGGACGGGCGCGGGGCCGGCCAGCTAGGGTGGGCGGCGTGTGGCTGTGGGTGTTCGTCTTCGGCGGGATCGCGCTGGCGGGGCTGGTGATGCTGATCTGCTATGCGGTCTGGCTGGCGCACAAGACGGCCGATGTGCTGAGCGAGCTCACCGTGCTGGCCGATCGGACCGGCAAGATGCTCGATCTGCTGAGCCAGATCGAGGTCCCCCCGATGGACGGCAGCCGCCGGGTCGGCGACGCGCGTATCGTGGGGGACCGCGACGACGAGTTCGTCTAGCGCGAGCCGACCGCGGGTGCGGCGCGGCGAGTTCGTCCGGCCGCAGAGGCGGCTGGGCGACGTACGATGACCAAGAGGCGCGTCGGCGCCGACGTGCGAGGAAAAGAGGACCCCGATGTTCCCACTGGCGATGTTCGGCCTGGGCGTGCCCGAACTGCTGATCATCCTGGCGGTGGTGCTGCTGCTGTTCGGCGGATCCCGGCTCGCCGGGCTCGGCAAGAGCACCGGTCGCGCCTTGAAGGAGTTCAAGGAGGAGACCAAGGGTCTGAAGGGTGACGAGAAGCCGGAGCAGCCCGGCGTGACCGCGACCAGCGCCGACACCCCGGCCCCGCCGCAGGCCTACCAGCAGCCGCCCACGAGCCAGCCGCCGGCCGGCCAGCCCCAACACCACCAGCAGCCGGTCTACGAGCAGCCGCCGAGCCAGAACCCCGACGGCAGCGAGATCCGCAAAGACGTCTGAGGCCCACGGGCCGCTGACCGAGCTGATCTGAACCGACACCGACCGTGCCGCTGACCATCAAGGGGCGGAAGCTGAGCTTCGCCTGGCTCAAGCCGCCGCCGGCGCCGCCCGACGGCTCGATGACGCTGTTCGAGCACCTGAAGGAACTGCGTTATCGGCTGGTGGTGGCTTCCCTGGCGATCGTCATCGCGACGATCGCCGCGTTCGCGTTCAACGGGTTCCTGTTCCAGCTGCTGATCCAGCCGTACACGAAGGCGATCGCGCTCGCCAAGCAGACCAGACCCGACCTCCAGGCCGACCTCGTCATCCAGGGCGCCACCGCCCCGTTCACGGTGTCGCTGAAGATCTCCTTGCTGGCGGGCCTGATCCTGTCCGCGCCGATCTGGCTCTATCAGATCTGGGCGTTCATCGTCCCCGGCCTGCTGGCCAAGGAGAAGAAGTGGACGCTGATCGTGGTGGGGGCGGCGACCCCGCTGTTCATCGCCGGCATCGCGCTCGGCTACTACGTGATGCCGAAGGGCATCGCCGTCCTGATCAACTTCACCCCCGACGCCGGGGTGGCCAATCTGCAGGACCTCGGTGACTTCCTCAGCTTCATGACCCGGTTGATGATCGTGTTCGGCCTGGCGTTCGAGGTGCCGCTGTTCATTCTGCTGCTCAACGTGACCGGGATCTTGCCGGCCAAGGTGATCAGCAAGTACCGGTCGTACATCATCTTCGGCGTGTTCGTCTTCGCCGCCGTCGCGACGCCGACGCCGGACGCGATCACGATGCTGCTGCTGGCCACCCCGATGGTCGTGCTGGTGATCGCCGCGGAGATCATCGCGCACGCGCTCGACCGGTCGCGGAACCGGAAGAAGGCGGCCGGTGAGGACGTCATCGACTACACCGAGAAGGACGCCGCGCTCAAGGCGATGGAGGTCGAGGACGAGCGCAAGGTGCTCGACACCGGCCCTGGCGCCAGTGCGAACGGATCCAGTACGAACGGGTCCAGTACGAACGGGCACCGGTCGGACAGCTCCGAGGCGATCAACCACAGCTACGACCCCAGCGTGGAGCGCGACGAGGATCCTCGGTGAGGGTCACCCTGGTGGTGAACCCCTCCTCCGGGAAGGGCCGTGCCCAGGAGATGCTGCCCCAGGTCGCCGGCCGGCTGCGCGACGACGGCATCGAGACCGAGATCCTGCTCAGCCGGGACTTCGACGAGGCGATCGCGATGACCCGCGGCGCGGTGGACGGCGAGTCCGACGTGCTCGCCGTGATGGGCGGCGACGGGATGATGCACCTCGGCGTCAACGCCTGCGCCGGCCAGGACCGGACCGCGCTGGCGCTGATCCCGGCCGGCACCGGCAACGATCTGTGTCGGGGCCTGGGCCTGCCGCCGTTCGATCCGGTCGCCGCGGCCGCGCTGATCGCCGGCGGCAAGCTACGGCGGGTCGACCTCGGCCGGATCAACGGTGATCGCTGGATCGGAACGGTGACCGCGACCGGGTTCGACGCGATGGTCAACCACCGGGCCAACCTGATGCCCTGGCCGAAGGGCGGGTTGCGGTATCCGCTCGCTGCGCTCGCCGAGCTGCGGGTGTTTTCACCGCTGTCCTTCCGGCTCACCCTCGACGGCCAGGCCCGGGATCTGGACGCGATGCTGATCGCGGTCGGCAACACCAGCTCCTACGGCGGCGGGATGAAGATCTGTCCACAGGCCGATCCGACCGACGGGCGGCTCGACGTCACCGTCATCCATCCGGTCAGCCGGTCCAAGCTGCTCCGGCTGCTGCCGCAGATGTACTCCGGTCGCTTCGTCCGGGATCCGGCGGTCGAGCTGACCCGGGCGGCCGAGGTGAGCGTGGAGGGCCCGGGCCTGGTCGGCTACGGCGACGGCGAGCTGATCGCCGCCGCGCCGCTGCACATTCGCTGCGAGCCTGGTGCGCTGGGGGTTTTCGTCCCGTCGATAGCCTGACCGGGTCATGTCAGCCGCCGAACCACACCCGCCCGAACCGAATTCCCGCGACCTACCCGATCCGAGCCCGGCGGAGGCGTACGCACGCTTCCGGGCCGACCAGGCCACCCCGCTGCTGACCGAGTTCGGCCGGCACTACGGCTTCGCCTTCGACGACTACCAGCGCCAGGCCTGCGCGTACGTCGAGGCCGGCTCGGGCGTTCTCGTCGCCGCGCCCACCGGCGCCGGCAAGACCATCGTCGGCGAGTTCGCGGTGTTCCTGGCGCTGCAGCTGGGCCGGAAGTGCTTCTACACCACCCCGATCAAGGCCCTGTCCAACCAGAAGTACGCCGACCTGGTCGCCCGGCACGGCGCCGACAACGTCGGCCTGCTGACCGGGGACTCCTCGATCAACTCCGAGGCACCGGTGGTGGTGATGACCACCGAGGTGCTGCGCAACATGCTGTACGCGGGCTCGCCGACCCTGCGAGGGCTGGCCTACGTCGTGATGGACGAGGTGCACTATCTGGCCGACCGGTTCCGCGGCGCGGTCTGGGAAGAGGTCATCATCGGCCTGGCCGAGTCGATCCAGGTGATCGCGCTGTCGGCCACGGTGAGCAACGCGGAGGAGTTCGGCGACTGGCTGGCAGAGGTCCGTGGGGCGATGGAGATCGTCGTGTCCGAGCGCCGGCCGGTGCCGCTGTTCCAACACGTGCTGGTCGGCTCCCAGCTGTACGACCTGTTCGCCGGAGTGGCGCCGACGGCCGCGACCGAGGGTGCCCCGAGCGCGAAGGCGGACGTCAACCCGGCCCTGCTGCGGATCGCCCGGGACGAGTCGCGCTGGGTCCGCGACGACTCCCGCCGGCCACGTGGCCGCGGCGGCAAGGGTCAGCGCCGGGTCAGCTACGGCAGCGGCTCCTTCGGCGGGGCGAGCAAGAACGTCGGCGGTCGCGAGGCCGGCCGACCAGGCCGGGACGGCGGCCGCGGCGCGGTCGGTGACCAGGGTTTCAGGCCCCGGTCGTTGTCCGGCCCCAGCCGAGCCGACATGGTCAAGACCCTGGACGACGCGGCGCTGCTGCCGGCGATCGTGTTCATCTTCTCCCGGGTCGGCTGCGACGCCGCGGTCAGCCAGCTGCTCGGCTCGGGGATCACGCTGACCAACAAGGGTGAGCGGGCCGAGATCGCCGACATCCTGCACCGGCACACCGCCAGCCTGGCCGACGCGGACCTGCGGGTGCTGCGCTACGACTCGTTCGCGGAGGCGCTGTCCCGCGGCATCGCGGCGCACCATGCCGGCATGCTGCCGGCCTTCAAGGAGTGCGTCGAGGAGGCCTTCGTCCGCGGCCTGATCAAGGTCGTCTTCGCCACCGAGACGCTGGCACTGGGGATCAACATGCCGGCCCGCAGCGTGGTGTTGGAGAAGCTGGTCAAGTACAACGGGGAGACCCATGCCGACGTGACGCCGGGGGAGTACACCCAGCTCACCGGCCGGGCCGGGCGGCGGGGCATCGACGTCGAGGGGCACGCGGTGGTGCTCTGGCGGGCCGGGCTGGACCCGCGGGCCCTGGCCGGACTGGCCTCGCGCCGGACGTACCCGCTGCGCTCGTCGTTCGCACCGACGTACAACATGGCCGTGAATCTGGTCGGCAGCGTCGGCCGGGAGCGCGCGCGGACCCTGCTGGAGCAGTCGTTCGCGCAGTTCCAGTCCGACCGATCGGTGGTCGGCCTGGCCCGTGGCGTGGCCCGGAACGAGCAGGCGATCGCGGAGTACTGGCAGGCGGCGGCCTGCGAGTTCGGCGACTTCGCCGGCTACGCCCGGCTCCGGGGCCGGATCGCGGAGCTGGAGGCGGACCAGTCGCGGGCGCGTCAGGCCGACCGCCGGGCCGAGGCCGCCGGGTCGCTGGAGACACTGAAGCCGGGCGACATCATCAAGGTGCCGAGCGGAAAGAGCCACGGGTTCGCGGTGGTGCTCGACCCGGGCACCCGCGACCAGAGCGGTCCGCGCGGACGGCACCAGCCGGAGGGGCCGAGACCACAGGTGATGACCGAGGACCGGCACATCCGGCGGCTGTCCCTCGTCGACTTCCCGACCCCCGCCGTGGTCGTCGGCCGGGTGAAGATCCCGCGGCACTTCGACTCCCGTGAGGCCAGTTCGCGACGCAGCCTCGGCGCCGCCTTCCACAGCAAGCTCGGCACGCTGGACTCCGAGGCGCTGCGGCACCGGCCCCCGCCGCCCGATCCGGTCCGCGCCGGCGAGATCACGGACCTGCGGGACCAGCTCCGCTCGCACCCGTGCCACCGCTGCCCGGATCGCGAACAGCACGCCCGCTGGGCCGAGCGCGCGCTCCGGCTCGAGCGGGACAATGCCCAGGTCGAGCAACGGATGGCCTCTCGGACCAGCACCATCGCCGCGCACTTCGACAAGATCTGCCTTGTGCTGACCTCGCTCGGCTACCTGTCGGACGAGCCGGGTGGCCAGCAGGGGGTCACCGAGGACGGTCGCCGGCTGGCCCGGATCTATGCCGAGCTGGATCTCGTCGCCGCCGAGTGCCTGCGGGCCGGCCTGTTCGACGAGCTGACGGTGCCCCAGCTGGCGGCGGTGCTGGCGTCCTTCGTCTACGAGGCACGCCGCTCCGACGGGTTCGAGCACCGGCCGAGGATGCCGGATGCGATGACGGCGCACGTGATGACCGAGGTCCGCAAGATCTGGCGGCAGGTCTCGCTGCTCGAGCGCGACCACCGGCTGGAGCGTGGCCCCGAGCCAGACATCGGCTTCAGCGAGGCGGCCTTCGGCTGGGCGGCGGGCCGTCCGCTCGCCGCCGTGCTCGCGGAGTCCGGGCTGACCGCGGGCGACTTCGTCCGCTGGGTCCGCCAGGTGCTCGACTTCGCCGATCAGATCGGTCAGGCCGCGGGCCCCGGGCCGCTGCGCGAGACCGCGCGGCTACTGGCCCGGGCCATGCGTCGGGGGGTCGTCGACTTCACCCCGGACGACTCCGACGAGCCCGAGGGCTGACTTGCGCGGCGGTCGTCGCGTGCGCGACGATTCGCCCAACCCTGCCCTGGGTATTCTCCACTCATCTCATCTGGCGCCCCAACGGGGCGTCGTCGCCGAAAGCTGTCCGATGGTCCGTACGAGCGTGGTCGCATCCGCGCGCCGGCTGCTGCCCCGCGCGCTCGCCGCGGTCGTCGTGCCGGTGGCCTGGGTGATCGCGCTGCCCGCCGCCCCGGCGTCGGCCGCGCCGCTCGACCCGGTAGCGGATCCGCCCGCGTCGGCGACCGCCGCCCCCGTCGGCGCACCCAGCCCGCCGGAGGGGTCTGACGGCCCCGCGGTGCCCGGTCCGCCGGTGGCCACCGCGGCCCCGCCAGCCCCGTCCGGCCCGGCCTCCGGCCCGGACAGTCAGGCGCCCGATGCAGTCGGCTCCGGCACGGTCGGCTCCGCCGCGGCCTCGGAGGGCACCGAGCAGTCGCCCGGATCCACTCCGTCGGACAGCGGGTCTCCGACCGCGGCGCCGACCTCCCCGCCGGCAAGCCAGGCGCCGGTCGCACCTTCCTCGGCGGCCCCGACCGCGACCGACGTGGACCGCCCGCCGGCCGGGTCTGGCGCATCGCAGGCGCCGACGCCCCCGGTCGCCGCCGTCCCGGATCAGCCGCCGGTCTTCACCAGCGCCCGCCGGGCCGTGCTGGCCGAGGGCCAGCCGGGCTCCTTCACGGTGCGCACCACCGGCAGCCCGGTCCCGGCGATCCAGGCCACCGACGTACCGCTCGGACTGAGTCTGGTCGACCACGGCGACGGGACGGCCACGCTGGCCGGCACGCCCGCCTTCGACGGCCACGGCGTGATCTCGCTGACGGCCACCAGTGCGGCGGGGACGGCGACCCAGCGGCTCGCGATCGAGGCTCGTTCCATCCCGACGTTCACCAGCGGCGACACCGCGCTGTTCGAGCAGGGTGCGCCGGGTTCGTTCGACATCACCACCACCGGCGTACCGGCGCCCCGGATCACCGCCGACGAGGGCGACCTGCCGGCCGGCCTGCGGCTGGTGGACAACGGCGACGGGACGGCCACCATCCTCGGCACCCCGACCGCGGCCGCGGGCACGTTCAGCGTCGACGTGACGGCGACCAGCGCCGCTGGCACGACCGACCTGATGCTGAGCGTCGTCGTGCAGAACCCCCCTGGCTTCACCAGTACGTCGAACGTACGGTTCGCGGCGGGCGCCGGCGGCACGTTCACGGTGACCACGTCCGGCGTGCCGAAACCGACCATCGTGGTCGATGGTGAGCTGCCGGGCTGGCTGGCGTTCGACGACTTCGGCGACGGCACCGGAACGCTGCGTACGGTCGGGCCTGCGCCCGCCGGGGCGACCGCCGTGCTGGAGCTGCGGGCGATGAACGCGATCGGCGCAGACGCCGTCCAAACGGTCCGCGTGAGCGTCGGCTGAGCGGGCTGTGATAGTCCTGCCCTGACCGTGCGCCCGCGAGTGACCCCGGGCACGGGATACGACCGGCAAGGAGAGACGACGTTGGGGACCGAGTTCGAGCACAAGCTGCTGGTGACCGGCGAGGAGTGGCGGACGTCGGCGTTGTCCAGCAGCTCGCTCAGCCAGGCCTATCTCTGTACCCAGCCGGGGATGACGATCCGGGTCCGGCTGGTCGACGACCGGGTCGGCTATCTGACCGTGAAGGGCAAGCAGGCCGGGATCGGCCGGCCCGAGTACGAGTACGAGATCCCGGTCGGCGACGCCCGCGAGTTGCTGGGGCTGGCTCAGGACGGGTTCCCGATCAGCAAGACCCGCTACGAGCTGGGTGATCCCTGGCCGGGTTGGGTGGTCGACGAGTTCTCCGGTGAGAACGCCGGCCTGGTCGTCGCCGAGCTGGAGGTGCCGGCCGAGGACACCGCCTGGGAGGCACCGGACTGGGCCGGGACCGACGTCACCGCCGACCCGCGCTACACCAACGCCGTGCTCTATTCGACGCCGTACACCCACTGGAGCTGACGGCCGCTCGCCGGGCCGAACAGGCACCGCGCGTCCGGGCGCGAAAGATCGCCCCGGACCGCGGGGCGGTCCGGGGCGATCGGGGAGAGGCAGTCAGCGGCGGTCGTCGCCCTTCACGGCCTGGCCGGCCTCGCGGAGGGCGTCCTTGACGTTCTCCCCGGCCTGCTTGCCGTGGGCCTCCGTCTGGTCCATCTTGCCCTCGGCCTCCAGGCTCTCGTTGTCGGTCGCGTCGCCGACGGCTTCCTTGGCCTTGCCGCCGGCCTCTTCGGCCTTGTTGCTGATCTTGTCGCCGATTCCCATGGGTGCCTCCTCGCTGGCGACGGAGGCCGTCTCCGCCGCAATGCCTGCGTCGGGACTTACCCAGCTGTTTACAGTGTCAACCGGTTGAATGGCCGCAACGAGCTGGCCATCGTGGTCGGCCGCATGCTGGCTGCCTTCAGCCAGAGTGTCGCTCTGATCGCGAACATCGCCCGCGGGCGTGATCGCGGTGATCTGCCCGTTCTTCCTGATCGACCGGGTGCCGCGACGCAAGCTGATCATCGGCGGCGTGATCGCCACCACCACCTGCCACGGCCTGATCGTGCTCGGCTCGATGCTGATCCCCGACGGCGTGGCGAAGGCGTACATCATCTTGGTGCTGGTCGTCGCGTTCGTGTTCTGCATGCAGCTAGCGCTGAACGTCCCGGTCCGGGTCTGCCTGTCGGAGCTGTTCCCGCTCCGGATGCGCGGCTTCGGCATGGGCCTGTGCGTGCTGGTGCTCTGCGTCACCAACGCGATCATCGCCTTCGCCTTCCCGATCCTGGTGTCCACCGTCGGCATCACCGGCTCGTTCGCGGTCTTCTTCGTGCTCGGCCTGTTCTTCGTCGGGTTCTTGTGGAAGATGCTGCCGAACACGAGCGGGCGCTCGCTGGAGCAGCTCGAAGAGGCCTTCGCCGCCGGCGACTTCCACTGACCGACCCAGACCCGAAAGGAACCTCCTGATGACCATCCTCGTAGCCGTTCCGGAGAGCCCCGAAGGCCGGTACGCCCTCGGCGCCGCAGCCGCGGAGGCCAAGTCCTGCGCGACCGACCTCGTCGTGATCAACCTCGGTCTGCGCCGGCTGGACGAGTCCATCCTGCCGCGCGACGTCGAGCTGACCGTGATCGAGCGCTCCGGACCGCAGCGCGGCCCCGCCGACTCCGTGCTGGAGTACGTCGCCCAGAATCCGGCGATCTCCCGGCTGGTGATCGGCATGAAGCGCCGTACCCCGGTCGGCAAGGCGGTCTTCGGCAGCGTCAGCCAGCGGCTGCTGCTGGAGTCGCCGGTGCCGGTGCTGGCCGTCAAGCCGGAGTCGGCTGCCTGAGTCACGTCCCGGGGGCGGACGCCCGACCGCGCGCGTCTGCGCCCGCCGATATCCCGCCGCGGCTGGATTCTGCGGCTCGGTTCGGGCGTGCGCACGCCGAAAATCCGGCCGTGGCGGGGAATTGCGGCTTCGGGTTGGGTGGGGGCACCCCGAAATCCAGCCGTGGCTGGAAAGTGGGGCTTCGGGTCGGGTGGGCGCACCCCGAAATCCCGCCGTGGCGGGAAATTGGGGCTCGAAACGGGTCGGTGGACCCGGAAAAACCCGCCGTGGCTGGAAATTTTGGGACTCGGATCGGGTGGGGAGGACCCCGAAATCCGACCCTGGCGGGATATCGGCCT
>NZ_BAABAB010000020.1:9680-37299 GCF_039537205.1 Microlunatus ginsengisoli
CAGGCGGGTGGACCCGGAAAATCCCGCCGCGGCGGGAAATTTGGGGCTCGGGTCGGGGGAGCGGGCCCTGCAGAGTCCCGCCGCGGCCGAACTGCTGCGCGACCGCAGCACCCGCTACTCCCGCACTCGCCCTGCTGACCCGCCGCTGGCCGCAGGCGAGCGCCGGCGTGAAGACGGCGGCAAGATCCGTCAGGTGTGCGTCAACGCCGGAGCCGGCGCCGCGCACCGGTCCTTCGATGGAGTCGTGACCACAGATCGTTTCGTGCTGCGCCACCGGTCCCTGGTGCTGGTCGGCGCCGTCATCGTCCCGGCAGCGCTGTGTGCAATCCTGAGCCACGTCCCGCGGCTGGTCGAGAGCACCACCGCGGCGCTGCTGCTCGTGCTCGTTGTCGTCGGCGCGGCCTCCACCGGGTTGCGCTCCGCCGGCCTGCTGGCCGCCGGGTCGAGCGCGCTCAGCTTCGACTACTTCCTGACCGCGCCGTACCTCACGCTCCAGATCCTCGATCGGGCCGACATCGAGATCGCCGTCGGGCTGGTGCTGGTCGGCGTCGCCGTCACCGAACTGGCGCTGTGGGGGCGCCGGCAGCAGGCCAGAGCCAGCGAGCAGAGCGGATATCTCGGTGGTCTGCTGGACGCGACCGAGGCGATCGGCGGCTCCGCGCCCGCCGCGACGGTGGTCGAGCAGGTGGAGCACCGGCTGGTCACGGTGCTAGAGATCGACCTCGCGCGCTTCCATCCCGAACGGGCCGCCGACCTGCCCAGGCTGGAGCCCGACGGGCGGCTGGTCGATGCCGGTCACGTCGTCGACGTCGACCGCGACGGTCTGCCTACCGACACGGAGATATCGCTGCCGGTCCGGGTCGGCGAGCGGGTACGCGGCGAGTTCCGGCTGACCGCTGCGACGCGCGTCGCCCGCCCCAGCCGAGAGCGGCGCCGGGTTGCCGTGCTGCTGGCCGACCAGGCCGGGCTCGCACTTGCCCAGCAGCACCCGATCAGCCACGAAGGCAACTGAGTCATGTCCGTTTCAGCGGTCCTCCTCCTGCTGCTGTCCGCCGCCGTGCTCGGTTATCTCGTCTGCACCCCGATCTTCCTGGAGCACTTCTGATGCCCGACTCGCTGCCGGTCCCGCTGCTGACCGACGCCCCGTCAGGGCTACTGACCATCGCCGCCCTGATCGGGCAGGAGCTCGACGGTGACCAGTGGTTCCAGCCACGGCCGTCGGCGGTGGAGGACAACGCCCAGGCCAGCGGCGGGAGCAACCTGGGTCCGTCCAACCCGGACCTGACCGCCGCCGTCGACCGGCGACGAGCCGAGGTCGCCGAGCGGGAGCAGGCGGCACCGAGCGCGGTCCCCGCCGACGCGGTCACCGCGTCCGGGTCCGGCCTCGACCCGTACATCTCTCCGGAGTACGCCGAGCTCCAGGTGGCGCGGGTCGCACGCGCACGCGAGCTCGACCCCGATCGCGTCCGCAGGCTCGTGGCGGAGCACACCCGGGGCCGGATGCTCGGCTTCCTCGGCGAGCCGCGGGTCAACGTCGTCGAGCTGAACCTGGCCCTGAGCGGGCTGGGCTAGCCGCGGCACCCGGGCGGGGGACCGACGTGCGCCGGCGGAGGCACACTGTGACCATGGAACGCGGCAGCCTGCGGGTCTATCTGGGTGCCGCCCCGGGCGTCGGCAAGACGTTCGCCATGCTGCAAGAGGGCCAGCGACGCGCCGCGCGAGGCACCGACGTGGTGATCGCTTTCGTGGAAACCCACGGCCGGGCGAAGACCGAGGATGCGATCGGCAGCTTGGAGGTCGTTCCCCGGCGGTCGGTCGGCTATCGCGGCCTCGATGTCGGCGAGCTGGACCTGGCCGCCGTGCTCGCCCGGGCGCCCCAGGTCGCTCTGGTGGACGAGCTGGCGCATACCAACGCGGTCGAGCCGGGCGAGGCCGGCGCGCACCTCAAGCGCTGGCAGGACGTGGCGTCCATGCTGGCAGCCGGGATCGACGTGATCACCACGGTGAACATCCAGCACCTGGAGTCGTTGAACGACGTGGTGGCTCAGGTGACCGGCGTGCGACAGGCGGAGACGGTGCCGGACCGGGTGGTCCGGGCGGCCGAGGCGGTCGAGCTGGTGGACATGAGCCCGCAGGCTCTGCGCCGCCGGATGGCCCATGGCAACATCTACGGCGCGGACAAGATCGACACCGCTCTCTCCCACTACTTCCGCGAGGGCAACCTCGCTGCGCTGCGGGAGCTGGCGCTGCTCTGGCTCGCCGACCGTGTCGACGAGGGCCTCGACCGCTATCGCGAGCAACACCGGATCGAGGCGACCTGGGCGACCCGCGAGCGGGTGGTGGTTGGCGTGTCCGGCGGCAAGGATTCACAGGCGCTGATGCGGCGGGCCGCGCGGATCGCCGGCCGGACCGCGGGTGCACAGTGGCTGGCCGTCTACGTCAGCCGCCGCGACGGACTCACCGGCGTCTCGCCGAAGGCACTGGAAGCGCTGCGCACGGCGGCCGAGGAGATGGGAGGGGAGTTCCACGCGGTCGTCGCCCACGATTCCGCCGACGGCCTGCTGGACTTCGCCCGCGGCGTGAACGCCACCCAAGTGCTGATCGGTGCGAGCCGCCGGTCGCGCTGGTCGGCTCTGTTCAGACCGGGCGTCGGCGAGCTGGTGATCGCGCGGTCCGGTGACATCGACGTGCACGTGGTGAGTCACGACTTCGCCCGCGCCGGCGTACGCCAGCGTCGCCGGACGGCGCTGACCGGGCGCCGGCTGCGCGCGGGCTACCTGCTGGCCACGCTCGGCACCGCACTGCTCACCACCGGTCTGTACCTCACCCCGGACCTCCACGGCCTGCCGACCGAGGCGCTGTTGATGCTCGCACTCGTGGTGGCGACGGCCCTGGTGGGGGGTCTGTGGCCGGCAGTGCTCGGCGCGGTCCTCAGCGGCGCCGCACTGAACTACTTCTTCGTGCCCCCGACCGGCACGCTGACCATGGCGGACCCCGAGAACGCCTTTGCCATCGCGCTGTTCGTGCTGACCGGCGTCGCGGTCGCGTCGGTGGTGGACCGCTCGGCACGGCGGACCGAGGAGGCCGTCCGCGCCCGGACCGAGGCGAACGCGCTCGCCGTGCTCGCGCACACCATCGTGCACGGCGGCGACGAGCCCGCCGACCTGCTGGCCCAGGCCGGCGAGGTGTTCGGGATGTCGGGCGCCGCGATTCTGCGGACCGACGGTGAGCGACCCGGGGTCGAAGCCTATTGGGGCGACCAGCTGACCACCGCGGCGACCGCGGACGCCCGGATCGACATCGGACCCGGTCGGGAGCTGCTGCTCCGGGGGCGGCCGCTGCGAGCCGAGGACCAGAGCCTGCTGACCGCGTACGCCGCCCACTTCGCCGTGCTCGAGGAACGGCGGGCGGCCGAAGCCGAGGCCGCGCAGGTGCGCGAGCTGACCGAGGCCAACCGGACCCGGACGGCGTTGCTGGCCGCGGTCTCGCACGACCTGCGCAGCCCGCTGGCGGCGATCAAGGCAGCCATCAGCAGCCTGCGCAGCACCGAGATCGTCTGGTCGCCCGAGGACGAGGAGGAACTGCTCGCCACCGTCGAGGAGTCGGCGGACCGGCTCGACGCGCTGGTGGCCAACCTGCTGGACATGAGCCGGCTGCAGACGCAGAGTGTCACCCCGCTGCTCGCCGAGGTAGAGCTCAATCCCGCCGTCCAGCGAGCGGTGGCCGGCATCGCCGACGCCGGTCGGCTGAGGGTCGAGGTCGACGAGTCGCTGCCGGCGGCGCTCGCCGACCCCGGCCTGCTCGACCGGGTCGTCGCCAATGTGGCCGAGAACGCGGTGAAGCACGCGGCCGGCTCGCCGGTCGAGGTCCGCGGGTCGGCCTGGTCCGGCCCGGATGGGTCGGCTTGGGTCTCGTTGCGGGTGGTGGACCACGGACCGGGCGTCGCCGCCGCGTCGCGGGCGGCGATCTTCGAACCGTTCCAGCGGCTCGGCGACGTGCCGCGCGGCGACGGCGTCGGGCTCGGCCTGGCGGTTGCTCGGGGGCTGTTGGAGGCGATGGGCGGCGCACTCAGCGCGGAGGAGACCCCCGGCGGCGGACTGACGCTTGTGATCGACCTGCCCGCCGGCGACGGCGTACGTCAGGTGCCGGCGGAGCGGCCCGTGCCGGTCGGCGACGACGGTCGGCTCCAGGCCGGCCGATGACCACCATCCTCGTCGTCGACGACGACCCGGCGATCGTCCGGACGCTCCGGATCAACCTGCGGGCCCGGGACTACGCGGTGCAACTGGCATTCGACGGACGGACGGCGCTCCAGATCCTGGCCGAGGACCCGCCCGACGCCGTACTGCTGGATCTCGGCCTGCCCGACGTCGACGGTGTCGGCGTACTGCGCCGGCTGCGGGCGTTCAGCGACGTGCCGGTGGTCGTGCTGTCCGCCCGGCACTCCTCCGACGACAAGGTGGAGGCCCTCGACCTGGGCGCGGACGACTATGTCACCAAACCGTTCGGGATGGAGGAGCTGCTGGCCCGGATCCGCGCCGCCTTGCGGCACCGCGGCACCGATGCCAAGACCGAGCAGCGGGTCGTCACCACCCCGACGCTGTCTCTGGATCTCGGCGACCACATCGCCCGGCGCGAGGGCGAGCCGGTGCACCTCACCCCGACCGAGTGGCGGCTGGTGGAGGTCCTCACCCGGCGGCCGGGCTCCCTGGTCCGGCAGGCCGAGCTGCTGCGCGAGGTCTGGGGACCGGCCTACGACAAGGAGAGCAACTATCTCCGGGTCTATCTCGCTCAGCTGCGCCGCAAGCTGGAGGTCGAGCCCGGCCGCCCCCGGCACTTCATCACCGACCCCGGCGTCGGCTACCGCTTCGTGCCGTAGGCGAGCCGGTCGGGCGCCGGACCTGCTCGCCTCGCCGGGCCGGCTCGCCTCGCCGGGCCCGCTCGCCTCGCCGGGCCAGCGCACCTCGCCTCCACGCCTCGCCGGGCCCCGTCTTCGCTCGCCTTCCACCCACTCCGCGCGACGCGCTGGACGCGCGGAGTGGGTGCAACCAGCGCGAAGTGGCCGTCGGCACCGGCGTCGTACCCCGCGCAGCGCTGAGTCGGGTGATGCGGACCAAGCGCCAACCACAGCGGGCGGTCCCGAGATCCAGCGCGACGTGCAGGGCGCCGGAGCTCGTCCGCCTCCGGCCCGCGGTCGGCCCCGGCGGCTAGGATCGTCACCTGTGAGTGTTGCCGTCCGCGTCATCCCCTGCCTGGACGTCCACGGCGGCCGGGTCGTCAAGGGCGTGAACTTCTTGAACCTGCGCGACGCCGGCGATCCGGTCGAGCTGGGCCACGGCTACGACGCCGAGGGCGCCGACGAGCTCACGTTCCTCGACATCTCCGCCTCCAGCGAGGGCCGGGAGACGACCCTCGACGTGGTCCGGCGGACCGCGGAGACCGTCTTCATCCCGCTCACCGTCGGCGGCGGCGTCGGCTCGGTCCGCGACGTGGACGTGCTGCTCCGGGCGGGTGCGGACAAGGTCGCCATCAACACCGGGGCCATCCGCCGGCCCGAGGTGATCGCGGAGATCACCCGGCAGTTCGGCAACCAGGTGCTGGTGCTGTCAGTGGACGCGCGCCGGGTGCCCGACCAGCCGTCCGGCTTCGAGGTGACCACCCACGGCGGCCGGCGCAGCGCCGGCCTCGACGCGGTGGAGTGGGCCCGGCGGGGGGTCGAGCTGGGTGTCGGCGAGATCCTGCTCAACTCGATGGACGCCGACGGCACCACCGGCGGCTTCGACCTGGAGATGATCGCCGCGGTGCGGGCCGTGGTGGACGTACCGCTGATCGCCTCGGGCGGAGCGGGCCGGGCGGAGGACTTCCCGCCGGCGGTCGACGCCGGCGCGGACGCGGTGCTGGCGGCGAGCGTATTCCACTTCGGGACCGTGCGGATCGCCGACGTGAAGGCCGCCCTGGCCGCGGCCGGGCACCCGGTGCGGACCGCGACGGACGGGGCAGCGGCATGAGCCCTTCGACAAGCTCAGGGCACGGTCAGGGCACGAAACAGCGGCTGGCCTGGCTGCCGTACGCCGACCGGGCCGAGGCAGAGCGCCGGCTCGGCGGCATTCCGGAGGGCATCGACATCGACTGCTACGACGCTAGCGGGCCACTGCCCGACAGCGTCGCCGAGGTGAACTTCTACGTCATCCCGTATATGAAGGGCGCCGAGCAGCTCGACCGGGTGGCCGAGATGACGGCCCTGGAGGTGGTGCAGACGCAGACCGCCGGGGTGGACAACTTCAAGCCGGTGATCCCGGCCGGGGTCACGCTGTGCAACGCCGCCGGGGTGCACGACGCGAGCACCGCCGAGCTCGCCGTCGCCCTGATGCTGGCCAGCGGCCGGCACCTGGACGTGTTCGCCCGGCTGCAGGAGCGGGGCGAGTGGGGCTTCGTCTTCGGCAACTCGCTGGCCGACAAGCGGGTGCTGATCATCGGGTACGGCCGGATCGGCGCCGCGATCGAGCGCCGGTTGGCCGGGTTCGAGGTGGCCTCGGTGACACGGGTCGCCCGCCGGGCGCGTGACGGCGCCGACGGCGGCCCCGCGGTGCACGCCATCGCCGACCTGCCGCGGCTGCTACCGAGCGCTGACATCGCCGTGGTCATCGCCCCGCTGACGCCGGAGACGGACGGGCTGATCGGTGCCGAGGAACTCGCGCTGCTGCCGGACGGTGCGCTGCTGGTGAATGTGGCCCGTGGCCGGTTGGTCGACACCGACGCGCTGCTGGCCGAGACCGGCAGGGGCCGGATCAGAGCCGCGCTGGACGTGACCGAGCCCGAGCCGCTGCCGGCCGACCACCCGCTCTGGCAGGTGCCGGACGTGCTGATCTCGCCCCACGTCGGCGGGGCGAGCACGGCATTCTTCCCCCGAGCCGACAAGCTGATCGCCGAGCAGTTGGCCCGCTGGGCGGCCGGCGAGGAACTGGAGAACGTGATCCGATGAGCCAGTCCTCAGCACCGGGCCCGAGCGAAGCGCAAGACTGTTTGTTCTGCAAGATCGTCGCCGGCGACATCCCGAGCCGGACCGTGTTCGCCGACGAGCACGCGTACGCGTTCCTCGACATCGCGCCCTGGCACCGTGGCCACACCCTGGTGATCCCGAGGCGGCACGTGCTCGACCTGGTCCACGGCGAGCCCGCGCTGGCCGACCTCGCGCCGGCGATCGACACCGTGTCGCGGCTGCTGGTCGACCGGCTCGGTGCCGACGGCCTCAACCTGTACTCCGCCGCGGGGGCGGTCGCCGGCCAGGAGGTCTTCCACCTGCACGTCCATCTGGTCCCGCGCTATGCCGGCACACCGGGCATGCGCGCCCTGTTCGACCGGGACGAGGCCGACGCCGCCGCACTCGACGCGGTCCATGCCCAGCTGACCGGGTCCTCGTGAGCGCCGAGCCCGCCGCCCGCCCGACGGCGGGTGAGCCGGTGCCGAGCGGGCGCCGGCGAGTCGCCCGCGCGGCGGTGGAGTTCCTCCCGCCTTTCGTCGTGGCGCTGCTGATCCTGCCGTTCGTGATCGCCTATGGCCATCTCTGGCCGTGGAAGCCGTCCACGATCGACCTCCAGGTGTACGTCTACGCGGTCAAGGACATGCTCGCCGGCAAGGACATCTTCGCCACCACCACGCCGTTCTGGAATCTCTATTTCATCTACCCGCCGATCGCCGCGGTGCTGATGACGCCGCTGGCCTTCGGGCCGTACACGATGTGGCAGGTGCTTTGGACCGCCGGCCTGGTCTGGGCCCAGCAGTCGGTGCTGCGCCGGTGCCGGGCGCCGCGCGGCTGGAAGCTCGGGCTGATCGGCATCGCCGTGCTGGTCGCGATGGAGCCGATCCGGACCACCCTCGGCTATGGCCAGGTGAACACCATCTTGATGGCGTTCGTGGTCGCCGACATGCTGCCGGACCGGGCGACCCGCTGGAAGCGGTTCCCGCAGGGCGTGCTCACCGGTCTCGCCGCCTCGATCAAGCTGACCCCCGCCCTGTTCGTGGTCTTCGACTTCCTGATCGGCAAGAAGAAGACCGCGCTCTGGGCGATCGCCGGGTTCGTCGGCTTCACCGCCATCGGCGCGATCTTCCTGCCGCACCAGACGTTGTCGTTCTGGACCGGGCTGGCCGGCGGGGACACCCGGACGGCCGGGCCGATCTATGCCGGCAACCAGTCGTTGCTCGGCGTCTTCTTCCGGCTGGCCGGCGGGGGCGGCACCAAGCTCACCCTGATCGGGCTCGGCTTCGCCGGCATCGTCGCCCTGATCGGCGCGATCGTCGCATCCACCTGGTGGCGATCGGGGCAGAAGGTGTTCGCGGTGGCCATCGTCGGCATGTGCACCTGCCTGGCGTCGCCGCTGTCGTGGACCCACCACTACGTCTGGGTGCTGCCGCTGGCCATGGCCGTGATGGTCGATCGGCTGCCCCGCTGGGTCCGGATCTGGGCCGGGGCGTGGGTGCTCTGGATCTGCGCCTGCCTGCCGCTGGCCGCGCTCCCGTACGGCGGCAGCTTCGAGCGGAACTACACCGCCTTCCAGCAGGTGGTCGCCAACCTCGGCCCGGTGATGGGCGCCGGACTCGTCATCGCCCTCGGCATCCGGATGGTGCTGCGCTCGATGGATCGCGTTCCGGCGCCGCCGACACCGGTCGGTTCGGCCGCCTGAGCCGGCCGGACGTCTCGCCAGCCCACCGGATCGGTTGCCCTGCCGTGAGGTTGGTCACGCGGTTCCGCTGCACCCGGGCCTGTCGTGACCGGGTCACCCTGTGAGTTTCGGTAGAATCGCATGGCAGCGGGCCAGCGGCCGCGAGCGTGTCACGCCCGAAAGACTCACGACCCGAGGGGAGCTCCGATCACCGAGTCCATCATCGCTCCCGGTTTTCACACGAGCGCTGAGACCCCGAGGCTGACCCGCCCTGCGTATCAGACTCAGCGAGTCCTCGAGTCCGTGCCCGCCCTGCTGCTGGTCCTCCCGGTCGTCATCCCGATCCTGCTGTTCGAGACCTCCCACCGGCTGGCGTACGTCGCCTTCAGCGCCTACCTGGCGTTCTGGCTGGCCGCCTCGCTCAGCCTCGCGGTCCGCCAGGCGATCGAGTACCGCACCATGAAGCGCTACCGCGAGCTCAACTGGGAGGCGCGGCTGCGGCACCTGAACGACCCGTACGCGCGGATGCACGAGCTCGCCGACCAGCCGCGGCTCGATCCGTCCGAGGCCGAGGAACTGCAGGCGCTGAACGTCTGGACGCACAGCGGACCCGAGGTCCCGGCCCCCGACGAGGTGCACCACCTGATCGTCATCCCGGTGTACAGCGAAGGCCGGGCGATCCTCGAGCAGTCGCTGGAGGCGATCCTGGCGGCGAACTATGCGGCCGACCGGCTGATGATCTGCCTCACCTTCGAGGCCCGCTCGCCGATCTGGAACGAGGAGCGGATCGAGCAGCTGCGGGCGACGTACGGCGGACGGTTCGGCCGGTTCCTGACCACCCGGCACCCGGACGGTCTGCCCGGTGAGGGCCGGGTCAAGGGCGCCAACATCAGCTGGGGCGCGCAGGAGGCCCGCCGCGAGCTGCTCCGCGACGGCATCCGCGACCACCAGGTCATCGTCTCCGCGTTCGACGCCGACACCCGGCCGAGCCCGCACTACTTCCAGGTGCTGAGCTACACCTACCTGACCAACCCGAACCGTGACGTGGACAGCTATCAGCCGGTGCTGCTGTTTCACAACAACGCGTGGGAAGTGACCTCGGCATCGCGGCTGGTGGGCTACATCGCGAGCATGTGGACCCTGGTCGACTCGACCCGGCCGAAGCGGCTGCGGATCTTCTCCTCGCACGCGATGGGCATGCGTGCCCTGGTCGGCGTCGACTTCTGGTCGACCAACGTGATCCCGGACGACTCGCGGCAGTACTGGCGGATGTACTTCGGCACCAACGGCCGGGCCAAGACCGTGCCGCTGCACCTTCCGGTCTATCTGGACGCGGTCCAGTCGCACAGCTGGTGGGCCACGATGCGCGAGCAGTACCGGCAGATCCGGCGCTGGTCGTACGGCGTCATCGACTTCCCCTACATCATGGAGCAGAACCTCACCAACCAGCGGATCCCGCTGCGCGACAAGGCGATGCAGACGTTCCGCCAGCTGTCCCAGTTCCACCTGTGGGCCACCGTGCCGCTGCTGCTGCTGAGCCTGCGGCTGATGGTGAACTACCTCGGCCCGACCGTGACCAGGTCGTCGGAGAGCATCGCGGAGCTCGCCGCGCACGCGAACTACGACTGGTCGACGTCGCCGCTGGTGGAGATCGCCTCACGGGTCAACTCACTCGCCCCGGTGCTGACCGTGGTCAGTCTCGTCATCTCGGCCGTGGTCGCGCTCAAGCTCCTGCCGAAGCGGCCGCGGCACCGCGGCCCGCAGACCTGGGTCAAGATGGTGCTCGAGTTCTGCGCGCTGCCCATCGTCGCCCCGGTGTTCTTCTGCCTCCCGGCCATCGACGCCCAGGTGCGGCTGCTCTTCCGCCGCTACCTCGGCTTCCGGGTGACGGTGAAGCTGCGCTCCGACATCGCTCACCGGATCAGGTAGCGACCCGGTCCGGACGATATCCGGCCGACTCGCACCGATCGGCTCGAGCGAGGTACCTGCTCGCCCGCGCGACGTGCTAGACGGGTGGCGGCCCTGCTACTCGCCGCGCTCCGCTCTCTGGGGTCTGCAGCCCTTGCACTCCGCACCTCGGGCAGCGAACCCGACTGCACTCCGCACCTCGAACGGCGACTTCGCACCCTGCGCGCAGGGTGCGGAGTCACCGTCGGCGGTGCGGAGTGAGGCGTCGGTGCCGGGCGCGGTGCGAGTAGCGCCGAGGGCGCGTGAGACGGCGCCCGGGCTCACCGCGACCCGCAGGCCCGCTCCGCGCCTCGGGAGGAGAAGCGGGTCCCTGATTTCGTCCCCCCAGTGGACGCTAAAGGGCCTTTCGAGCCCCCTGCGACGCCACTGGCGGGACAGAATCAGGGAAGGATCGGTCAGCGGCCGAAGACGACGGTGCGACCTCTCGCGGCGGCGCCGTAGGTGACGTGGTCGATGGTCTGCCCGTTGGCATCGAAGAGGCTGAGCGAGCCTCCCTTGTTGGGCAGCTGAACCGCTCCGGTCAGCACGACCTTGACCGCATCGCCGCCGCCGACCGCACCGGTCAGGTCCTGCCGGTGCCCGGCCCAGTCGCCGAGCCGCCAGCCGGCCAGATCGATCGAGCCGCCGGTGGTGTTCAGCAGCGTCGCGGTCTCCGCGCCGGCGTCCGCGCCCGCTGGATCGGGCACGGCCGCCACGATGACGACGTCGCCGGCCACGAATGTGCCCGGACCGGTCGGCGTGCCCGGCGAGGCGGGATCCGGCTCGATGATGAAGTCCTCGGGCCACCGGTTGAGGAACACCCGGTGTCCCGAGGCGACCACCAGGTCGTGCATGTTGCCCGGCTCGGGCGGGTCGAGGAAGAACAGCGCGTCGTCCCGGTTCACCGCGTCCGCGCGCAGCCAGGCGTCGAATCCGTCCAGGCTGGACTGACCGGTCGCGAGATAGGGCACCAGCCGGCGGAACAGCTTGGGCCAGATCGCCAGCGTCTCCAAGGTCGCGAGGTCGGGCACGGTGGCGGTCGCATCCGGGGTGGCGGTGCTGCCGGGCCAGATGCCGAGGCCGGCAGCTCGGGCGGCCCGAGACGACTCGGCGAGATGGACGCGCAACGACGCGGGCAGCGTGCCGTAGAACGCCGGATAGACCAGGCCGTCGGCCAGCAGGGACGCGTTGACCGACGTATCCACTCCCGGGTTGTCGAGGAAGACGCTGGCGCCGTCGGCCACCGCCGGCTCGCCCGGATAGACGAAGCCGATCATCCGGCCGTTGGCGTCGATCCCGTTGCTGAGGACGTACCCCACCAGCTCGTCGGCGTCGGCGGACTGGACCCGGTTCGGCTGGTCGGGGAAGAACACCACGTTGGTGAAGCCCAGCCGGGCCAGCAGCGCGTCCCGCGCAGCGTTCGCCCCGCCGAGCTCTTGATGCGTCTCGGCGAAGTGGGTCTCCAGTGCGTCGATCGCCTCCAGTCGCACCGAGATGCCGCGCGCGTTGAGCTCGGGCGGACGCCCCGAGCGCCGCGGGATCAGTTCCACCAGTCCCGGCGTGTCGGGCCGGAACTTGACGGTGTCACCGTCGGGCTCCGGCCCCTGCCGGGGCAGGTCCGGGTAGCGGATCACGAAGTGTCCGCGGAGCACGGTGTACGGCATGGTCGACCTCCTCGATCGAGCCGGCCCGGTTCGGGTCGGCACCCTTCACGAGACAAGACTCGCTACCGGTCCCGGTGATGCACTCCGCACCGAGATTCGTCGCAGCGGCCCGTGTCCCACCGACTAGATTGCCCCCTATGACGATCACCCACGACCCGGACCTGACCAGCCCCGACGCCGGCGGGGGCGTCGACATCAAGCCTCGCTCGCGGGTGGTCACCGACGGGCTCGAGGCCACCGCGTCGCGGGGGATGCTCCGCGCGGTCGGGATGGGCGACGAGGACTGGCCGAAGCCGCAGGTCGGGGTCGCGTCCTCGTGGAACGAGATCACGCCGTGCAACCTGTCGCTGGACCGGCTGGCCAAGGCGGTCAAGGACGGCGTCCACGCCGCCGGCGGCTACCCGCTGGAATTCGGCACCATCTCCGTCTCCGACGGCATCTCGATGGGCCACGAGGGGATGCACTACTCGCTGGTCAGCCGCGAGATCATCGCCGACTCGGTGGAGGCGGTGATGCTGGCCGAGCGGCTAGACGGCAGCGTCCTGCTGGCCGGTTGTGACAAGTCGCTGCCCGGCATGCTGATGGCTGCCGCCCGGCTCGACCTCGCCTCCGTCTTCCTGTACGCCGGGTCGATCATGCCCGGCCGGGTGGGGGACAGGGACGTCACGATCATCGACGCGTTCGAGGCGGTCGGCGCCTGCATGCGGGGGCTGGTCAGCCGCGAGGAGGTCGACGAGATCGAGCGCGCGATCTGTCCCGGCGAGGGCGCCTGCGGCGGGATGTACACCGCGAACACGATGGCCAGCGCGGCCGAGGCGCTCGGCATGTCGCTGCCCGGCAGCGCAGCCCCGCCCGCGGTCGATCGGCGCCGGGACGGCTTCGCCCGGCGGTCCGGGATGGCCGCTGTCGAGCTGCTCCGCAAGGGCATCACCGCCCGCCAGATCCTCACCAAGGAGGCCTTCGAGAACGCGATCGCGGTGGTGATGGCCTTCGGCGGCTCGACCAACGCCGTGCTGCACCTGCTGGCGATCGCCAACGAGGCCGAGGTCGACCTGACCCTGGACGACTTCGTCCGGGTCGGCAAGCGGGTGCCGCACCTGGGCGACCTGAAGCCCTTCGGGCGCTACGTGATGAACGACGTCGACCGGGTCGGCGGCGTACCGGTGGTGATGAAGGCGCTGCTGGAGGCTGGCCTGCTGCACGGCGACTGTCTCACGGTGACCGGCAAGACGATGGCGGAGAACCTGACCGACATCGCGCCGCCGGACGTCGACGGGGTGATCGTCCGGGCGCTGTCCAACCCGATCCACCCGACCGGCGGGATCACCATCCTGCACGGCAATCTCGCCCCCGAGGGCGCGGTGGTCAAGAGCGCCGGCTTCGACACCTCGGTCTGGGAGGGTACGGCCCGCGTGTTCGACGGCGAGCGGGCGGCGATGGACGCCTTGGAGGACGGCACCATCTCGGCCGGCGACGTCGTCGTGATCCGCTACGAGGGCCCCAAGGGCGGGCCCGGCATGCGCGAGATGCTCGCGATCACCGGCGCGATCAAGGGCGCTGGGCTCGGCAAGGACGTCATGCTGATCACCGACGGCCGGTTCTCCGGCGGCACCACCGGGCTGTGCGTCGGGCATATCGCGCCGGAGGCGACCGAGGGCGGCCCGATCGCGCTGGTCCGCGACGGCGACCCGATCACCCTGGACGTGGCCAACGGCACGCTGGAGGTCGGCGTCGACGACGCCGAGCTGGCCCGCCGGCGCGAGGCCTGGAGCCCCGCCGACCGCCCGCAGCGCCGTGGCGTCCTGGCCAAGTACGCCAAGCTGGTGAAGTCCGCCAACCTCGGCGCGATCTGTTCGTGACATCACATCCGACGTGTCAGCCGCTCAGCACCGAATATGGTGCGGAGCGGCTGACACGCCGGCGTTGACTCAGGGAGTCACGGCCGCGTAGGCGTTCACGATGCCGTGACCGTAGAACCCGTTGTCGTTCACCCCGCCGGCGCAGCGGTGGTCGGCCTCGATCACCGCACCCGCGGGCGTGATCCGGGTGTAGTGGTACGTACGCGGCTGCGGGCAGGCGTGCGGCACGGCCGAGGCGTACAGCAGCCGCTCGGTCCGGTTCGGGTTCAGAGTGAGCCCGTGCCGGCCGTCGCGGTGGCCGTACCGGTCGACGATCAGCGCGGCCACGCCGGCGGCGTGCGGCGAGGCCATCGAGGTGCCCTGCAGGTACTGGTAGTACGCACAGACGGTGCCCTTGCAACTCTGGATCACGGCCGGGTTGTTGGGCGTGCCGTCCGGGTTCAGCGTGCCCTCGGCCTGGGCGACGTTCTTCGGGTACGCCGCCAAGATCGCGCCGGCGATGTTGCGGGTGTTGTCGACGGTGTCGTAGACGTCGCCGCCCGGAGCCGCGACGTCGGTCTGCTCGGTGCCGTAGTTGGAGTAGTACGCCTTGCGGGTGCTCGGTCCGGTCGAGCTCACGCCCACCACGCCGCGGGTCTCGGTCGGCACATTGATGCAGGAGTTGTCGATCGTGCGCTCTTTCGCCGCCCCGGCCGGGTAGTCCGGGCTGGTGTCGTCGAACGTCGGGTTGTTCAGGTCGGTGGCCTCGTTGCCGAGGGCGGACACCGGCAGCACGCCGTGGTTGCGGGCGTAGTTCATCGCCCGCTGGACCGCGGTCCGGATCACCCGCTGCTGCGCCTGCTCCGCCGCGGAGTCCTTCGGGTTCGCCGTGCAGTTGTAGAGCCAGGGATCGACGTAGTAGCTCATGTTCACCACGTCCACGCCGATGTCGCCGGCATAGGTGAGCGCGTCCAGGGTGGGCTTGAGGAAGAAGTACCCGGAGTCCTGGCCGGCCCGGATGTTGATCAAGGTCACGTTCGGCGCGACGCCGGCCATGCCCAGCCCGTTGATCGGGGAGCCGATCGTGCTGGCGACATGGGTGCCGTGACCGTCGTCGTCCTCGTCGACCGGATCGATACAGCTCGGATGCTCACACGGCCCGTCGATGTCGGGCATGTCGGTGACGAAGTTGCGGCTGAGGGTCTTGTCGAAGTTCGGCGCGATGTCGGGATGGGTGCCGTCGACGCCGGTGTCGAGGATGCCGACCCGGACGCCCTTGCTGCCCCGGTCCTTCGCATACGACCCGGTCGCCGTCGCGCCGATCTGGCGCATGTCCCACTGCAGGTTCGCCAGCGGCTCCGGCGTGACCGCTCCGGCCTGCGCCTTCACGGGCGAGTCGGAGGCGCTCTTGCCCTTCGCCGCGTTCTGGCCGACGGTCAGCTTCTCCACCTGATCAGCCCGTGCCCGCCGCTGCTTCGGTGCGACCCCGATGGTGCGCTCCTTCGCCACCCCGGCGACGGCGTCGGACTTCGCGACCGCGTCCGCGAAGGCGCGGTCGGTGGTGCGGACGTAGGCGTAGCCGATCTTGGTGTTCGTCTCGGTGATCGTGCCACCGGCCTTCGTGATGGCCTGTTTCGCCGCTTGGTCGGCTCCCGTGCCGTCGAACAGTACGAGGTAGGTCACCTCCTCGGTCGGTTGCGCGGACGCGAGCGGCGTGGCCGCGCCGATCACCCCGGTGAGGAACGCGGTCGCGGCGGCCGCGAGCAGGACTGGACGTCTACGGATCATGAACAAAACTCCCCGGGGACAAGAGGATCAGGTCGAGAGTCAACCTAGGTGTCGTCGGCGTGCCTCGGCAAGGGGGTGCGACACTCGGCGTCGTGACCGGCACGATCACCGACGAGCTGCGTCGGGCGCGACTCGCCCGGCGCCACCGGCTGCTGCCCGAGCTGCGGACCGACGACGTCGTCCGGATCGCCGAGGACCTCGTCGCGCTGCATTCGACCGATCCGGTCACGGCGATGCTGTCGGTCATGCTGCGGATGCGGCATCCGTCGGTCGCGGCGGTGGAGGACGTGATCTATCGCCGGCGCGAGCTCATCCGGCACCACGCGATGCGCCGGACGCTGTGGGTGGCCACGCCGCAGACCACGCGCGTGATGCATGCGGCGGCCACCCGCAAGCTGGTCGGCCCCGAACGCCGCCGGACGATCGGGATGCTCGCGGACAGCGGGGTCGCCGAGCCCGAGGTCTGGCTGGACACCGCGCGGGAGCTGATCATCGACGACCTTCGGCGGAACGGGCCGAGCACCGCGCGCGAGATCGGCCGGCGGGTGGATGCCGTCCGGCAACCGTTGCGGCTCGCGGAGGGCAAGTCGTACGCGGCCGTGCAGGGCGCACACAGCCGGGTGATCACACTGCTCGGCTTCGAGGGCCGGATCCTGCGCGCCCGGCCGACCAGCTGGATCACCGGCGCCTACGCCTACGCCGACGCCGAGCAGTGGCTGCCCGGCGGTGTCGACGACCCGGCGCTGACCGAGCAGGAGGCGGCCGCCCGGCTCGCCGGCGCGTACCTGCGGCGGTTCGGCCCGGTCACCACCACCGACCTGCAGTGGTGGGCCGGCTGGACGCTCGGTCTGACCAGGAAGGCGCTCGCCGCCTGCGCCGCGGTGGAGGTGGCCGTGGCCGGAGGCTCGGGTTGGCTGGCCGCCGACGACCCGGCCCTCGACCCGGGTCTCGACCCGGGTTTCGACGGCGGGCTCGACCCCGCTGAGCCGTGGGTCGCCGTGCTGCCCGGCCTCGACCCGAGCACGATGGGCTGGAAACAGCGGTCGTGGTATCTCCCGGAGTCGTCGGCGGAGGCCTTCGACTCGGTCGGCAACGGCGGCCCGACGATCTGGGTCGACGGCCGGATCGTCGGCGCCTGGGCCCAGAACCGGGAGGGCGAGATCTATCTGCACTACTTCGAACAGGTGCCGGCGCGGCGGCGGCGCGAGGTGGACGACATGGTGGACGAGCTGCGGGCGATGATCGGCGAGACCCGGTTCTCGGTCCGGTTCCCCGGCGACGTCCATGCCCGGCTGCTGGGCCAGCCGATCCGCCGCTTGCGCAAACAGCCGCCGGCTGTCGGCGGCGCTGGCTAGGGTCCATGCTGTGGGCGAAGCAGGAGGGGTGGCACAGATCGCCGCCGAGCGCGGGCTGGTCCGGCGGGCCGCGACCGGGGCCACCTTCGACAACCGCCGCTACCCGCCAGGCGACGACCTGGAGCGCTGGATCCAGCACTTCTGGACCGTCGAGTGGGACCTGCGCGGGCAGCCGCCGGTCGACTCCCGGGTGATCTCCTATCCGGCCATGCACCTGACGGCCGAGTGGGGCGAGGTCGACGAGGTCAGGCACGGGATCGCGCTACCGGCCACCATCGTGCACGGCGTGGTGAGCAAGGTGTTCGAGATCCGGCTGACGGGCCGCGGCGAGGTCGTCGGAGCCCGGTTCACTCCGGGTGGCTTCGCGGCCTGGACCGGGCTCGACGCATCGACGTACACCGACCGGGCGCTGCCGGCGGGACAGGTGCTCGGTCCGGAGCTGGCCTCAGCGCACGCCACGATCGGCGCCGCCGGCTCGCTCGAGGACCGGGTCGATGCCCTCCGGCAGATCCTGCGCGCGCACCGGCCCCCGGTCGCTCATCCCGCCGACGAGGAGCTGGCGGCGCTGGTCCGGCGGATGGCGGCGGACGACACCCTGGTCCGGGTCGAGCAGCTGGCCGAGCTGACCGGCCGGTCGGTGCGCACGCTGCAGCGCCAGTTCCGGCGTCGGATCGGGATCGGCCCGAAGTGGGTGCTCGCTCGCTACCGGCTGCAGGAGGCGGCGTACGCGCTGGAGACCGATCCGGAGGTCGATCTCGCCGATCTCGCCGCCCGCCTGGGTTGGTATGACCAGGCCCACCTCACCAACGACTTCCGGAAGATGCTGGGCGAGACCCCCGGCCGATATGCGGCCCTCGCCGGTGGCGGATGACCGGCGCCGGGCCGGGGGAGGCCGATCCGGACGCGACCATCCGGCTGCAGCCGCTGACCCGGGCCAAGGTCGGCTCGCTCGGTCCCGCCGGGCAGGACTGGCTGAGCCGGCTGCCGGCGACGCTGCGAGAGCTGGAGCGTGAGTGGCAGATCCGGCTCGGCCGTCCGCTCCCGGGCGGCAGCGCCGCGTACGTCGTCGCGGCCACCCGGGCCGACGGCGTACCCGCGGTGGTGAAGGTGGTGATCGAGCCGGACGGGCTGGACGCCCAGGCAGCGATCCTGCGCCGGGCCGACGGCCGCGGCTACGTCCGGCTGCTCGGCTACGACCCGGACCGCCGGGCCCTGCTGATGGAGGCGCTCGGGCCGCCGCTGGATCACACCGCGCCGGCTCCCGCGAACTGGCTGGACCTGCTCGCCGACACCCTGCTCGCGGCCTGGCGGGCACCCGAACCCGCCGATACCCGGCCGGACAAGGCCGGCGACCTGGCGGGGCTGATCACGACCTGGTGGGACCGGCTGGGCCGGCCGTGCTCACCGGCGGTCTATCGGCAGGCCCTGGCCTTCGCCGAGCGGCGCCGCGCCGATCCGGGCGAGCCGGTGGTGGTGCACGGTGACCCGCATCCGGGGAACCTGCTCCGCGTGCTCCGGCCGCGGCCGGGCGCCGAGACCGGCTACTGCTTCGTCGATCCGGACGGGTTCGTCACCGACCGGGCGTACGACCTCGGGGTCGTGCTGCGCGACTGGACATCCCAGCTGAGCGGTGCCGACGCCGAGCCGACGCTGCGGACGTACTGCTCGCGGCTGGCCGACCGCACCGGCGTGGACGCCGTCCGGATCTGGGAGTGGGGTTTCGTCGAACGCGTCTCGACCGGCCTGTACCTGAAATCGTTCGGTGCCGACGGCCTGGCCGGACGCTTCCTGGCCAGCGCGGAGGCGCTGGTGCCCTGAGGCCCGGCGCGGGGGTCAGGGCCGGATGCTGCGGAACGCATACGTGACGTACGGCAGCTCGACCGTGTCGTCGCCCACCGCGCCGATCTCGTCGAACAGGGTGCTCAGCTCGGCCTCGATCCGGGCCCGGACCTCCGGTTCCGCGGTAATGATGTAGCTCCGCGATCGCACCATGCTGGTCAGGGTGGCCCGGGTCATCGACCGGCGCCACGGCCAGCTGCGCTTGTCCAGCCGACCGAACGGCTCGGCGATCGGCGGGTCGCCGCCGGAGATCATCGACTCGGCCCGGCTGCCGCCCATCACCTCGCCGAGCCGGCGGACCCAGCCGACCCTCTCGTCGCGGATGTTCCAGATAAGGCCGAGGGAGCCGCCCGGCCTCAGCACCCGCCCGACCTCCGCGCTGCCGGCCGACGGATCGACCCAGTGCCAGGCCTGGCCGAGGATCGCGGCATCCACCGACCCGTCCGGCAGCGGCAACCGCTCGGCCATGCCGACGAACGTCGGCACGCCGGGCACGCTCCGGTTGAGCGCGGTCAGCATCTCCGGGTCCGGGTCGATCGCCACCACCTCGGCCCCGAGCGCGACCGCCACCCGAGTGAGCTTGCCGGTGCCCGCCCCGACATCGGCGACCCGGAGCCGGCGGCCCTCGGGCACCGGGCCCAGCAACCAGCGAACCGCATCCTCGGGATAATCCGGCCGGCCCGCCTCGTACGCGCCCGCTTCCGATCCGAACGACGTCGCCGCTTCCCGGGGTTGGTTCATGGTGCTGGCAGCGTACGTCGGCGGCGGCCGCCCGATCGAGCCGTCGCCACCTACCCTGGCTGGATGAACCGCCGGGTCGCCGCGTCGCTGCTGGCGCTCGCGCTCGGCGCGGCGGCCTGCGGCGCCGAGCCCGTTCCCGCACGCCCGACCCCTGCGGCCCCGACTCCTGCGGCGTCCGTCGGCCCGACCCCGACGCCGGGCGCGACCCCCGCGCCCGGCGCGGTCACCTACCGGATGCCGCTGGCCCTCATCGTGCACGCCACCCGTCCGGTGGCCGACGCACCGCTCGCCGCCGCGCGTCGGGTGGTCGCCGGTGGGGGAGAGCGCTGGTCGGAGCTGGGCCAGACCGGAGGTCGGATGCGCGTGCTGACCACCGACGGACGAACGGCGGGGGAGGTGCTGGCCGCCGTCCGCGCGAGCGACGGGGTGCTCGGCATCGTGCCCGCCGACGCCGTCGACGCGACGGTCCGGGTGCTCACCGTCGGCGGCAAACACCCGCTGCGCGACCCCAGCGGCTATCCGCTGGCCGTGCGTTCCGCCCGGCCGGTACCGGCGGTCACCACGCTGACCGCGGTCGGCGACATCATGCTGGGCCGGCGGGTCGCTGAGCGCCACTCCGATCCGAACGAGCCGCTCCGACCGTTCGCCGGGCGGCTCGCCGCCGCCGACGTCACGGTCGGCAACGTCGAGTCGACGCTGTCCCGGGACGGGTCACCGACCCAGGGCGGCGACTCGTTCGCCGCCAGCCCGCGGATCCTGACCGGGCTGAAGCGCAGCGGTTTCGACGTGATCCAGCTGGCCAACAACCACCTCGGCGACTACGGCGACCGGGCGCTGCGCCGCACTCTGCAGCGCTACGCCGACGCGGGCCTGCCGACCGTGGGTGCGGGCCGCACCCTGAGCCAGGCGCGCCAGCCGGTGATCGTCGAGCGGGACGGGATCAGGATCGGCTTCCTGGCGACCGAGTCGATCGGCGAGACACCGGCCGCCACCGCGACCCGAGCCGGGACCAACCGGCTGAACATGCCGCCGCGAACCGGGCCGCTGAACCGGGCGGCGCTGAAGCGGATCACCGCCGACATCGCCGCCCTGGACAAGCGAGTGGACACGGTCGTCGTGCTGAGCCATTGGGGCACCCAATACACCCACCGTCCCGAGCCCAGCCAGCGCCGCGTCGCGAAGGCGTTCGCCGATGCCGGGGCCGACCTGATCATCGGCGGGCACCCGCACTGGGTGCAGGGGATGCAGCAGTTCGGTGCCACGCCGGTGGTCTACTCGCTCGGCAACTTCGTCTTCGACATGGACTTCCAGACCAAGACCAACGAGGGCGTCATCGCCGAGGCGGTGCTCTGGGACGGCCGGGTGAAGGCGGTCGAGCTCGTCCCGTACGTCATCGGCGGCGACTTCGTTCCCCGCCCGGTGGGCGGCGGCCGGGCCCGGGGCATCCTCGACGACGTCTGGAACAGCAGCCGCGGGCCGTGGGCCGACCCCGGCTGACGGGCCGGATCAGGCTCGCGAGGCGGCCGGGTCGGCAACGGGCACCGAGGCGAACAGGTTCAGGCCGAGCCGCTCGGCTAGGAACTTCGTCACCAGCTGGCCGCGGACGCTGTTGCCGGCGACGTCCAGCGGCGGGGAGAACGTGGCCAGCCCGCCCTTGCCCGGCGACACCGTCACGATGCCACCGCTGACCCCGCTCTTGCCCGGCATGCCGACCTCGTAGAGCCAGTCCCCGGACAGCTCGTACAGGCCGGCGGTGGCCATCACCGCCAGCACCCGGCGGCACACCCCGTGTCCGAGCACCTGCTCGCCGGTGATCGGGTTCATCCCGCCGTCGGCCAGCGTCGCGCCCATCACCGCGAGGTCGTGCACGGTCACGTCCAGCGAGCACTGCCGGGTGTAGACGTCGGTGATCTGCTCCGGGTCGAAATAGATCCGGTCGTAGCTGGCCAACAGTCGCGCGATGCCGTGGTTGCGAAGGTTCGTGGCCGACTCGGACGCATACACATCGGCGTTCACCGACAGCTCGCGTCCGGCGAAGCGGGACAGCCCCCGACGGATGTTCTCCCACTTGTCCTCGGCGGTGTCGCCGGGGACCAGGCTGCTGCTCGCGATCGCGCCGGCGTTCACCAGCGGGTTCATCGTCCGGTCCTCGTTCAGCTCGACCGCCATCAGCGAGTTGAAGGGGAACCCGGTGCTGTTCACCCCCAACCGGAGCCGCGCCTCCTCGTAGCCGATCGCCTCGCAGACCAGCGCGAAGACGAACGGCTTGGACACGCTCTGGATCGAGAACGGGACGTCGACGTCGCCGATCTCGGCATAGCGGCCGCGCGCGCCGACCACGCAGATGCCGAACAGGTCCGGCGACGCTTCGGCCAGCGCCGGGATGTAGTCGGCCACCGTGCCGTCGGCGGTGCCGCGGTAGCGCTCGTACGCCTCGGTGACCAGCGCCTGCACCTGCTCGGGCTGGGGCAGCTCGCCGGTCGACACCAGCGACGGAGCAGCGGCCTCGTCGAACGGCAACCGCTCGTGCATGGTGAGCTTGCTCATCGGCCTCCGCCTCGTCCTCGACGCTGCCGCACACCACGGCCGGCTCAGCCTACGGCCGGCCCCGCTGACCGCCCGGCTCAGCCCTGCAGCCACTCCCACATCACCGTGGTCACCCGGTCGAGCTGACGCCGGTCCACGACCTTCGGCACGTCCCCGCGTGAGTGATAGCCGGCATACGGAACGCTGCCCAGCCGGATCGCCGAGACCCCCGCCTTGGCGTAGGACCAATGATCGCTGGCGGTGTTGTTCGCGCAGGCCCGGGTCGGCACGTCCACCCGGCGGCCCGCGGCCCGGACGGCTCGCTGGAGGCCCCGACCCTTACCGCCGGGCGGGGTGCACACCGGGACGGAGGAGGCCCGGACGCCCACCCGGTCCAGCGCCACCATGCCGCGGATCGCTCGCCGCTCCGCGGCGGTCAGATCCTCGACCAGCTGGGTCGAGCCGAAGTGGTGCAGCGCGTCGCCGGAGCCGCGCGGTTCCTCCGCGCCGAACGCGACGAACCGGACCGGCAGGCCTGCTCTCTTCGGGTCCGTTCTGTTCTGGCCTGTTGTCTGCTGGCCTGTTGTCTGCTGGCCTGTTGTCTGCTGGCCGGGCCGTGTCGCCGCGGCGAGCCGGGCCAGCTCCAGCATCACCGCCACCCCGGACGCGTTGTCCTCCGCTCCGGGCGCCACCGGCACCGTGTCGAGATGGGCCCCGACCACGAGATGCGGCTTGCTCGGGTCGAAGCCCTTCGGGTCGGCGATCACGTTGGCGGACCTGCCGGCCCGCACCGGCGTCCCCCACGAGTTCCCCGCCGGCACCCGGACCGTCATCCGGTGCACGTCGTAACCCAGCCGCTCGAAGCGCCGCTCGACGAAGTCGGCCGCCTCCCGGAAGTTCGCGGAGGTCGCCTCGCGCGGTCCGATCTCGCCGGCCAGGTGACCGATGTCGCGGAGCACGTTGGCGGCCTCCACCTTTGCTCGCGGAGAGGATGGCGGCTCCGGGGTTCGGGTCGGAGTCGGCGTGGTCCTCGCGGTGGCGGTGGACGTCGCGGGCACGGGACCGACGGTCGTCCGAGGCGATGGACTCGGCTCGCCGTCGCGCGCGGTGCACGCACCCGCCAGCAGGGCCACGCACAGCAGCACGGCAGCCCAGCACGGCCTCCGGTCCGTCATCCAGCGAGCGTACGTGCGGGGAGTCGCCCTGATTCTGTCCCGCCAGTCCGCCGAACGTGCCCCGATACGGCCCCGAGCCCGGCTCTGGCGGGACAGAATCAGGGATCAAGAGCGGCCGCAGTTCCCCAGGGGACCCGATATTCGGCCTGCCTAGCGTCCTTCCGGATGGCAAGACGACCGCCCGTCGCTACCGGAAACCCGGCGGGCGGCGAGCTAGAGTGACCGACGTGCGTTACAGCTCGCTCCTCGTAGTCAGCACGCGCGTCGGCTGAGTCCAGACTCGACAACCGACGCGCTCCCTCGTCTGCCATCCGGCGGCGGGGGTTTTTTGTTGGCGGACACAGCTTCTCGGCCGGGCTCGGTCCGGAAGCTGTCACGAGGCGCGGGCGTACGATCGCGAGACGAAGGGAAAACCATGGTGGGCAAGGAGAGGCTGATGGTCGACGACGACGTGACCGCCGAGCCGCTCACCGGCGCGCAGTCGCTGGTGAAGTCGCTGGAACGAGTGGGGGCCGACACCGTCTTCGGCATCCCGGGCGGGGCGGTCCTTCCGCTCTACGACCCGCTGTTCGACTCCCAGGCCGTACGCCACATCCTGGTCCGGCACGAGCAGGGCGCCGGGCACGCGGCCGAGGGCTATGCGATGGCGACCGGGAAGGTCGGCGTCTGCGTCGCGACCTCCGGTCCGGGGGCGACCAACCTCGTCACCCCGATCGCCGACGCCTACATGGACTCGGTCCCGATCGTGGCGATCACCGGCCAGGTCGCGAGCCCCGCGATCGGGACGGACGCCTTCCAGGAAGCCGACATCCGCGGGATCACCATGCCGATCACGAAGCACAACTTCCTGGTGACCAAGGCCGAAGACATCCCGGAGGCGATCGCCAGCGCGTTCCACATCGCCGGAACCGGCCGCCCCGGGCCGGTGCTGGTGGACGTCACCAAGGACGCGCTGCAGGGCAGCGCCCGCTTCGCCTGGCCGCGCGAGCTGAACCTGCCCGGCTACCGGCCGGTGCTCAAGCCGCACGGCAAGCAGGTCCGCGAGGCGGCCCGGCTGATCGGAGAGTCCCACCGCCCCGTTCTGTACGTCGGTGGCGGCGTGGTCAAGGGCCGTGCTTGGGAGGAGCTCAAGGAACTGGCCGAGCTGACCGGCATCCCGGTGGTCACCACGCTGATGGCCCGCGGCGTGTTCCCGGATTCGCATGCGCAGAACATGGGGATGCCCGGCATGCACGGAACCGTTGCGGCGGTCGGCGCCTTACAGCGCTCGGATCTGCTGATCTCGTTGGGCGTTCGCTTCGACGACCGGGTGACCGGCAAGCTGTCCACGTTCGCGCCACATGCGAAGGTGATCCACGCCGACATCGATCCCGCCGAGATCAGCAAGAACCGGCAGGCCGACGTCCCGATCGTGGGCGACGTCAAGGAGGTGCTGACCGAGCTGCTGAGCTTGCTCAGGAACGCGCCGCTGCCCGACGTGGCGGACTGGGCGACGTACCTGAAGGATCTGAAGCGGCGCTATCCGACGGGCTACGACCTGCCTGAGGACGGCAGTCTGTCGCCGCAGCATGTGATCAAGCGGATCGGCGAGCTGACCGGACCGGATGCGTACTATGCGGCGGGCGTCGGCCAGCACCAGATGTGGGCCGCGCACTTCCTGCCGTTCGAGCTGCCCGGTCGCTGGATGAACTCCGGCGGCCTCGGCACGATGGGCTACTGCGTGCCCGCCGCGATGGGCGCGAAGGTCGGCCGACCGGACAAGATCGTCTGGGGGATCGACGGCGACGGATGCTTCCAGATGACCAATCAGGAACTCGTCACGTGTGCCCTGGAAGGGATCCCGGTCAAGATCGCGGTGATCAACAACCAGAGCCTGGGGATGGTCCGGCAATGGCAGACGCTGTTCTACGAGGGCCGCTATTCCAACACCGACCTGAAGACCAACCGGGTGCCGGACTTCCCGAAGCTGGCCGAGGCGATGGGCTGCGTCGGGCTGCGGGCGGAGGAAGCGGACGACGTCGACTCGGTGATCGAGAAGGCGTTGTCGATCAACGACGTGCCGGTGGTGGTGGAGTTCGTCGTGCACAAGGACGCCATGGTCTGGCCGATGGTTGCCGCCGGCACCAGCAACGACGAGATCAAGGTCGCCCGCGACATGGCCCCGAACTGGGACGACGAGGTGCTGTGAGATGACCGAGTCCATCACTCCACGCACGCTGAGCGTGCTGGTCGAGAACAAGCCCGGCGTGCTGGCCCGGATCTCCGGTCTCATTTCGCGCCGCGGCTACAACATCGAGTCGCTCGCGGTCGGCCCGACCGAGCATCCGGAGATGTCGCGGATCACGCTCTCGGTGGGCGTCGACGACGTCGTCCTGGAGCAGATCACCAAGCAGCTGAACAAGCTGATCGAGGTGATCAAGATCGTCGAGCTCGAGGACACCGCCGTGCGCCGCGAGATGGCGTTGGTGAAGGTCCGGGCGACCGCGGAGACCCGCGGTCAGCTGATCGAGATCATCGGTCTGTTCCAGGCCAAGGCGGTCGACCTGACCGCCGACGTGATCACCGTCGAGGCCGTCGGCAGCCCGGCCAAGCTGGAGGCGCTGCTGAAGCTGCTCGAGCCGTACGGCATCCGCGAGCTCGTCCAGTCCGGCCTGGTCGCCCTCGGCCGGGGGAGCCGCTCGATCAGCGACCGGACCACCCGGAGCGACCGGCAGAAGACCATCCGCGCCGTCTAGCCACACCGCCCGCCATAATGGCGGGCGGCCATCCGTCCACCCACGAACCACGACCCGAACCTCCCGAGGAGACCAGCCCGTGCCCGCAACGATGTTCTACGACTCAGACGCCGACCTCTCCGTGATCCAGGGCCGCAGCGTCGCCGTCCTCGGTTTCGGCAGCCAGGGCCACGCACACGCCCTGTCGCTGCGCGACTCCGGCGTCGACGTCCGGGTCGGTCTGGCCGAGGGCAGCAAGAGCCGTGCCAAGGCCGAGGCCCAGGGGCTTCGGGTGCTGACGCCGTACGAGGCCTGCGAGGAGGCGGACCTGATCATGGTCCTCACCCCGGACCCGTCCCAGCGCGGCCTGTACAAGGAGGCGATCGAGCCGAACCTGGTGCCCGGCGACGCGCTGTTCTTCGCCCACGGGTTCAACATCCGCTACGGCTACATCACCCCGCCGGAGGGCGTCGACGTCGCGCTCGTCGCGCCCAAGGGTCCGGGCCACCTGGTCCGCCGGGAGTACGCCGAGGGCCGCGGTGTGCCGGTCCTGGTCGCCGTCGAGCAGGACGCCTCCGGCAAGGCCTGGGACCTCGCCCTCTCCTACGCGAAGGCGATCGGCGGCCTGCGGGCCGGCGGCATCAAGACCACCTTCACCGAGGAGACCGAGACCGACCTGTTCGGTGAGCAGGCCGTGCTCTGCGGCGGCGCCAGCTCGCTGATCGAGGCCGGCTTCGAGACGCTGGTGAACGCCGGTTACCAGCCGGAGGTCGCCTACTTCGAGTGCCTGCACGAACTGAAGCTGATCGTCGACCTGATGTACGAGGGCGGCATCGCCAAGCAGCGCTGGAGCGTCTCCGACACTGCCGAGTACGGGGACTACGTCTCCGGTCCGCGGGTGATCGACGCCCACGTCAAGGAGAACATGCAGGGCGTGCTCGCCGACATCCAGAACGGCGCGTTCGCCAAGCGGTTCATCGACGACCAGGACGCCGGCGCGCCGGAGTTCACCAAGCTCCGGTCCGATGCCGAGACCCACCCGATCGAGGAGACCGGCCACCAGCTCCGCGGCCTGATGGCCTGGGTGAAGAGCCACGACGACGACTACGTCGAGGGCACCGCAGCCCGCTGACCCTCCCTCCGGGAGCCCGCGCCCCCGGGCCCGCGCGTCTCCGGCTCCGGGATCCGGCCCAGCCGCGGGCCCACCCCCATCCCCGGCCCCAGGAAACTGTGCAGCTGTTGCAGCGACACGCCGGTGTCGGCTGCAACAGCTGCACAGTTTCCGGGCTGGTTGATGCCTAGTGGTCCGTCGACGATTTGATCTGGTGGAGGGTGTTGCGGCCTCTGGACACCTTTTGGATGATCTGTTCGG
>NZ_BAABAB010000021.1:0-99706 GCF_039537205.1 Microlunatus ginsengisoli
TGAAACTGACTGTGGCCACGCCACACTTCCTTTCCACGGGCAGGTACGTGCCCGACGATCCATAGTGAAGGAGCCTCGACCGCTAGCCACTGACGGCAGGACCGCCGCCGACGGCTCCCCGGCGAAGAGGGACGAATACATTAACGACATACCCGATCGCCAAGACCTCACGCGGCGCGTGCCGTGCGCCGAGTCCCACGCCTGCGGTCGGCCCAACGGGTGCTGTCGGTGGCCGGCGCTAGTTGCGGCGGACCAGTCATCATGATCCTCCGAGTAAGCGCCTGGCAGCCCCCTGCCGGCGCGGCACCCGGAATCTTGGATTGGAAGAGTTTGATGCCGGGGAGTTTCGAGTCGGTCGGGTCTGGGCATCTGTGCAGATAGGTGCTAAGTCGGGGTCGACACGGGCTCGGCGCCAGGTCCGGCGGTTCAAAAACCTGCCGCCGGGCCGATCGTAAGAGTTCGGCGAGACAGGGCTGGCGCGGGTTGCGGGGATCATGGTGGCCAATCGAACGGTACGCCGGTGATTCCTGGCGGGAGTGATATCTCACCGAGGGCGCGGTTGATCGACGGCGCCAGCGGCCCAGGCCGGCTGCGACATTAGCAGCACTCCCAGCTTACAACCCATCCGGCCTGAGGAGGTCTTGTGTTTCAGCGTTTCAGTAGTTGTGCGGCGTAGACGTACGGTTCGACATCCGCCGCGGCGGCATGACGTTGGAGTGCCCGCAGGGCTTCGTCAGGGTTATGTCCCTGGTCGATGAGGATGCCGATCGCCCGATTGATGGTCGACAGCTGATCGAGTCCGCTGAGGCCGGGCGGCGGCGTGTGCGGAGGAAAATCAGCGTCCAACACGATCGAGGCGTGTCCGCCGCGATGATCCGCGCCGACGTGGTCATCTTCACTCCGGTCGTTTCCATCGCGGCCTTTCCGGCTCGTTGGCTCCAGCCGGCCGATGAGGGTCGGCGCGTTCAGGGCGTGGCCGAGGTCGGCGGCCAGGTCGACGAAAGCCCCCGGTCGTGCCGCCCAGAACACGATCCGTCCAGCGGTACGGTTGCCGGCGTCGAGGCTGGCGAACGGTAGCCGGAGCGACGTGACGATCAGATCGTCCTCGTCGGGCAACCTGGCCAGGGTGATTGGCTGGTCGCCGTCGAAGATCGTGATGATCATCCCCCGGTAGGACGGCACAGCGGACCGGATCGCCGTCACCAGATCGGCCAGCGCACCGTCGAGGTCTTCGTCGCCGAGCGCTGCACCGGCGTTGAATTGCAGCAGATCGCGGAGCAGTGCCGTAGGAAGGTCCACCAGAGTGCTCCGAGGAAGCGGATCCGTCCGCTGATGGGTGTCCCACCTGGTCGGGGTTGCAGGTCGCTGCGCCCGATGAACGCGGTCCGGATACGGACCGAGGTGGTGTGCGACCGCGCCGTAGAGCCACTGTACTCCCGCCAGCATGAACTGGTCTCAGGCGAAGAGGGAGCTGGCTGCCGGGCTAGCTGGGGTTGTGGCGAGCCCGGGCCCGGTTGACGGCCTCCCCGACGATCTGGCTCGCGACCGTGACCAACTTGTGGTGCTCGTTCTGACTGAGCGCCCGCAGCCGGCCCAACGCCTCCTCGGCCGTGCCACCACTGCGGCTCATCATGATGCCGATCGCCCGGTCGACGACGACCCGGGACTCCAGGGCCGTCTGCAACCGGGCCGCCAGTCGACGGGCCTGCGCCAGCACCTGCGCATTCTGCACCGACACGGCGGCCGGAGTTGCGAAGATTTCCCCGAGTTCGGCGGCCCGATCATCGAAGACGTTCTTTGCGTGGGCGTACACGTTCATCGCGCCGACTACCCCGTCGGGGGTCACCAACGGCAACGACAAGGCGCTGTGTACGCCAAGCCGAGCTACCCCGCCGCCGAACTTTCGCCAGCGCGGATCGGCGCCCAGCGATCCCGACATCACCGTCTGGGCTTCGCGAGCCGCCGTGATGCATGGTCCTTCCCCGATCCCGTACTGGATGGCGTCGATGTCCCGGACGAAGTCGGCGGTGGCCACGATCGTGTCGGCCCGGTCCTGCTCCAACAGGGTCAGGCCGGCCCCGTCCGCGCCAGGAATCGCTCGCACCGCATACCTCGCCACTCGGATCAGCAGGTCCTCCAACCGCAGACTGCTAGACAGCCGCGACAATCCGGCCAGCCCTTCGCGAAGATCATCGTCTTCCGCGTCCAGCTCCGCCGACGTCCGATCAGCAACCAAGTCGTCCCCGTCATCCGGGCTCGACCAGACAGCATCGTGCCCCTCATCTGCGTCCATACCCACGCACCCACCTACAACCGTGACCCGACAGCCACCATCAGCGTAGCGCCGCCGAACCGCAGCCCGGCCGGACTACCACTGCACAGATCCGGGCTGTAAACTCCAGGTACTACCTCGTAGTCGGGCTGGACGGATTCGCCGTAATGCACCGCGAATCCTTGAGCAATGTGCCCCCGCCAGACGCCCCGGGAACGCTGCTCGATCGGCTCCTCCTGTGTCCGTTCTTACTCCATCCGCACCTATTGGGATCGGCGCCGAACCGGCCACCACCGCGTCGGCCACCACCGCGTCGGCCACCACCGCGTCGGCCACCACCGCGTCGGCCACCTTTGCGCCGGTCGCTGAGCCGAGTCTCACCACGAGATCGGGCAGTTCGTTCACCGCGTTGGCTCGGCAGGTGCACGAGCTGGGTCTGATGCGTCGCCGCTACGGCTACTACTGGGCCAAGCTGATCGGCGCCGTGCTGGTCCTGACCGGCTGGGTGGTCGGGTTCGTTTGGATCGGCGACAGCTGGTGGCAGCTCGCCTCCGGCGGGGTGCTCGCGGTGACCATGACCCAAACCGCCTTCCTGGGCCACGACGCCGCCCACCGACAGATCTTCAAGTCCGGCCGCTGGAACGACTGGATCAGTCTCATCGTCGCGAACCTGCTGGTCGGGATCAGCTACGGCTGGTGGCGAAGCAAACACACCCGCCACCACGCCAACCCCAACAAGGACGGCTACGACCCAGACATCGCGCTCACTGCCATCGCGTTCACGCCCGAGCGTGCCACCCGCCACCGCAGCCGGCTGATGCGGTGGCTGGTGGCGCACCAGGGTTGGTACTTCTTTCCCATCCTGCTGCTCGAAGGACTGTCGCTGCACTTCGCCGGCATCAAACGGGTCGTCACCCCCGGCAAGGTCGACCGGCGCTGGGTGGAGCTCGCCTTTCTGACCGTACGGCTCGGCGGACTGGTGACGCTGATGCTCTGGGTGCTGCCGCCGGGGAAGGCCGGAGCCGTCCTCGCCGTTCAGTTGGCAGTCTTCGGCTTGTACATGGGCTCCTCGTTCGCGCCGAACCACATCGGGATGCCGCTGGTATCGCCCAAGCTCAAGCTCGACTTCCTGCGCCGCCAGGTCCTGATGAGCCGCAACATCACCGGCGGACCCCCGATGTCGATCTTCATGGGCGGACTCAACTACCAGATCGAACACCACCTGTTCCCCTCGATGGCCCGACCACACCTGCGCAAGATCCAACCCCTGGTCGCCGCCTACTGCGCCGCCGAAGGCGTCCCCTACACCCAGACCAGCATCTGGTCGGCCTACCGCAGCGTCGTCGGCTACCTCAACACTGTGGGACTCCAAGGCAAGAACCCCTTCCTCTGCCCGCTGGTCGCCCAACGCCGGGCAATCTAGGCCGCCCCGGCCGGCGTCGCGGACACCGTCGAGGTATGCCTGGCGCGGGCCGCGATCCAACGCCGCGCCGTTCACGCCGCGGCGGCGCGGCCGCAGCCCGGCGAACACCGAAACCTGGTCGGCAGCTGGTGATCGATAGCTCACCCGCACCACCCGGTCGGCACCGAACAGACCGACCAGCAGTCCGACCGTCGAGTCAGACGCCCCGGGTCCGCGGTCGGTGAGCGCGCGGCGGACGATCCCTTTGCGGCAGCCGGTCAGCACCAGCCACTCCCCCGCGCCGGCCGCGGCCAGGTCCTCCAGCTCGACCACCGCTCGGCCCTTCCTCGCCGGCTTCCTCCTCCCAGATCCGCACGGCCGCCTGCATCTGTTGCGCGGTCACCTTCAAGTCCGGGTTGGCGACGACGTCGAACCCGGCGAGGATCAGGTGCGGCGCGAGATCGGACAGTCCGACCAAAGCCCAGTGGTGTGGTCGGCGTCGACGGCAGGAGGTCCGTGTCGAGCTCGTCGTCCTCGGTGTTGTCGAAGACCGGGTGAGCCACCGGCGGCGCGATGAGCGGGTCGTCAGCGGCGCCGCCGTCGGCGGTCTGGCGCTCGACAGTGCGGCCCTGGGTGGTCGCTTGGTGGGCGTTGGTCTCGCCGGCGGCCACCAGGTTCGGCGGGCCGGCCGAGGGGGCGGCCTGAGGGTCATTGTTCGAGTCGGTCATAGCGGTAGACCTTCCAGTGATCGTGGCCGTCGGAGACGAGGTACAGCACGAGCGCCCATCCGGGGCGGTAGGTGGCTTGGACGGTGACCTGTTCGTCGGAGACGTCGAGGACGTCGACCCCGTCGAAGTGGCCTTGGGGCACGTTGGCGACGTCGACCGTGGCGAGTTGCTTGTCGACGGCGTCGGTCACGTAGGGACGGAGCCGCGCCCGCCAGGTTGTGGTCGTATCGCCGCCGATGGTGGTGAAGGCACGGCTGAAGCCGATGGCGACCGGCTCCCACCTTCTGCGTTCCGCGGTGTCGCCGGCGGTGGGGCCGGTGTCGCGGGCGTCGGTTGCCGAGGCGTCCTCCCCTGCCCCCTCGTCGACCGGCTCAGATCCGGGTTCCGGCCAGGGTTGTAGTTGACGCATCGGCCGGTGACGCGGTCACCGGTCGGGTTGGGCTGACCGATGTCGCGGGCGCGATAGAAACGGTTGGGGCCGCGGACTGCGGGGCGGCAGGGTCGGCGGTGTCGTGGTGGCTGACGCCGCGGACGACGCGGACGGTCAGGGCGACCCCGACTGCGGCAGCGGCGACGACGGCCCGGCGGCTCACGGGGTGACTCCGTGACGACGCAGGATCGGCAGCGGGTTGGTCGGGCTGCCGTCGACCCGGATCTCGTAGTGCAGGTGGGCGCCGGCCGGTCCGTTGGGGATGACGTGGCCGGTAGTTCCGCGGGCCAGGTCCCTATCAGCGGTCGGCGAACGCCACCAGACCGGCGACCCCGTTAATCGACGGACAGGGGCAGTAAGTCATACCGGGTCCAGTGACCGCAGCTCCCCGCCCGGGAGAGCCACCAGGAAGGTAACTGGGCGGCCTTGCCCACGCCGCAGGTGCTGCACCAAGCGGCGCGGTCGTAGCCGCCCCGATCTTGGCGCCATGGATTCAAGGCGGCTGCTGGTCGCCGGCCGAGCCGAGAACTGGCGCGGACACTGAGTCGCCGACAGTCTCTTTCGGCGGACGACCGGATGCATGGAAGACTGGCAGTCTCCTAGAGGTCGAGACGAAGTGATCTGATGCGCGTGGCGATTGTCACGACTTATCCTCCCCGGCCCTGCGGTATCGGGATGTTTTCCCATGATCTGCGCGACGCCCTGCGCGAGGTCGACCCTTCGTCGCCGGTCGAGATCGTCTCGATCGTGCGCGATCCGCGGCAGGTCGCCGCATCGGAGGTCGTGGCCGCGATCCGGCAGGACGTGCGCAGCGACTACGCGGCTGCGGCTGCCGAACTGACCTCGCGGGGCACCGACATCGTGCTGATCGAGCACGAGTTCGGCATTTTCGGCGGGGACGCCGGAGCGTATGTGGTGTCGCTGGCCGAGGAACTGGAGCAGCCGCTGGTGGTCACCTTGCACACCGTGCTATCGGCACCGACCGTGCCGCAGGCCGAGGCGTTGCGCGCGCTGTGTCACCGGGCGACTCTGGTAACGGTCTTCACCGAAACGGCGCGCCGGATGATCCTCGATGCACGCATCGTGACGCCGGAACGGGTACGTGTGCTGCCGCACGGCGCCCCGAAGGTGCTGCTGGATGTGACCGCCGACGTGGCGACCGACAGCCGCGTCTCCCGGGTGGCTTTGGAACGACTCGAAGGCCGCACCGTGCTGTCGACCTTCGGGCTGATCTCGGCCGGCAAGGGGATCGAGCTCGCCATCTCCTCCCTCCCGGCGGTGGTGACCGCCCATCCCGAAGTTCTCTACCTGATCGCAGGTCAGACGCATCCGGAAGTGGTCAAGGTCGAGGGCGAGAGCTACCGGCTGGGGTTGGAGCGGCTGGTCCGCGAGCTCGACCTGAGCGAACACGTGCACTTCCTTGACCGGTTCTTCACCGAAGCCGAGCTCGCGGTGCTGCTGTCGTCGACCGACCTGTACCTGACGCCCTACCGTTCTCGAGAGCAGATCGTCTCCGGAGCCTTGACTTTCGCCGTCGCGGCCGGGTGCCCCGTGGTCTCGACGCCGTACTACTACGCGGAGGACCTGCTTGGCTCCGGGGCCGGTGTGTTGGTGCCGTTCGACGACTCCGCCGCCATGTCTGCGGCGGTGTTGGATCTGCTCGACCATCCCGACAAGCTGGAACAGGCCCGGATCGAGGCCCGCCGGGTCGGGTCGGCCCTCGCCTGGCCCCGGGTCGGTGCGGCGACGCTCCAGGTGCTCGCCGAGGCGGCCGAGCTCGGCCCGGTGGCCGGCTTCGAGAAGGCCTTGCCGGCTCTTCGGGCCCCGGCCATCCGCCCCGACCACCTGCTCCGCCTGGTCGACGATGTCGGCATCATCCAGCACGCCAACGGGATCGTGCCCAACCGGTCCACGGGTTACTGCGTGGACGACGTGGCGCGGCTGGCCGTGGCGGCGTTGGGCCTGGATCGTCAGCTCAACGATCCGAGATATGCGCGAATGCTGTCCTCCGCGCTCGCCTTCATGCAATACGCCTGGGACTCCTCGCGGTCGGGCATGCACAACTTCATGAGCTACGACAGGCGCTGGGTGGACGATGCCACCCACGGTGACCACCTTGGGCGGACCGCCTGGGCCCTGGGTGAGGTCGTCGGCGCCATACCGGCTCGACCGGAGGCCGGACCCAGTCTGCGGATGCTCGAGGCCATGGTCCCGGCGCTCGGGGCGTCCACCAGCCCGCGCCAGGCCGCGTTCACCGTCATCGGACTGGCTCGGCTCGATGCGCGGTCGATGTCGCAGCCGCTGGAGGATCTGCTCCGGCTGCTGGCCGGCCGCCTCTACGCGTGGTACGCGGCATGCCGTAGCGAGGAATGGCGCTGGTTCGAGGGAGTGCTCAGCTATGACAACGCCCGGCTGCCGCAGGCCCTGATCGCAGCGGGCTACCGCCTGGACGAGCCGGAGTGGCGACGGGCCGGGATCGAGGCGCTCGACTGGTACGCCATCCAGTGCGGCATCGAGACGAGCAGCGTGCGGCTGATCGGCAACCAGTGGCGGCTCCGGCTGCACCCCGTCCCGGTCACGGATGAAGGCGACGAGCAGCCCCTGGAGGCGGCGTCGCTGGTGGAGGCGCTCGTTGAGGCGATGGTGTCCACCGGCGATCACCGCTACGGGCTGCAGGCGGTGCACGCCTTCGAATGGTTCCTCGGGCGCAACCGCTTCGGGCTGGCGGTGTACGACTTCGGCTCCGGCGGCTGCCATGACGGGCTCGGGCCCGCGGGTCTGAACGAGAACGAGGGCGCAGAGTCCACCCTGGCGTTCCTGCAGGCTCTGCTCGCGCTCAACGGGGCCGGGTTGCAGTTCTCCGCGCCCAGCCCTGTGACTGTCGTGCTGCCGTGAAGATCGCCCTCGAATGAAGATCGCCATGCTGGGGCCGATCGCCTGGCGTACACCGCCGCGGCACTACGGACCCTGGGAACAGGTCACCGGGCTCCTCGCCGAAGGGTCGGTGGCTCGGGGGCACGACGTTACCCTGGGCGCCACCCTCGACTCGCGTACGTCGGCGATCCTCGACGGCGTGATACCGCGACCGTACGCCGAGGACCGCAGCCTCGACGGCCGCGTCTGGGAGGCGATGCATGTCGCACACGCCCTCGGCCGGTCGGGCGAGTTCGATCTGGTGCACAACCACCTCGACTGGTTGCCACTCGCCTTCGCCGCGCACTGCCGGGCGCCGCTGCTCACCACGATCCACGGGTTCTCCGACCCGGCCATCCTGCCGGCCTACCGAGCCAGCTCCTCCGCGTACGTCTCCATTTCCGACGCCGACCGGGTGCCGGAGCTCGACTACATCGCCACCATCTACCACGGCATCGACCTCGGTGTGCTGCCGGTCTCCGCGGCCGGCGGGGAGGATCTGGTCATCCTCGGCCGAATCCATCCCGACAAGGGAACGGCCGATGCCATCAGGATCGCCGCTCTCTCCGGGCGGCGGCTCCTGATCGCCGGCCTCGTCGCCGACGAGTCCTACTTCGGCGAACAGATCGAGCCCAGGTCGACGGTGACCGGGTCGTCTACCTCGGCTCGGTTGGACCTGGTCAACGCGGCGAGATCCTCGGTTCGGCTCACGCCTTGCTGCACCCGATCGCCTTTGCCGAACCGCTCGGCTTGTCGGTGGTCGAGGCGATGGCCACCGGCACGCCGGTGGTCGCGTTCTCGCGCGGCTCCATGCCCGAGGTCGTCGACGAGGGCGTCACCGGATTCCTGGTCAGGTGCACCGAAGAGACCGCCACCGCGGTGGCACGCGTCGGAGAGCTGGACCGGGCCACCGTGCGGCGCGTCGCGCAATCCCGCTACAGCGCACGCCGGATGGTGGACGACTACCTTGAAGCCTATGCCTCAGTCCTCCAGCGCGATTAGCGAACGGCTCTTTCGTCGTCATCCCGGCAATCCGGTCCTGACACCGAACCGCTGGCCGTACTCGATTAACGCCGTGATGAACGCCGGGGCTGCCCTCGTCAACGGCGACACGGTGCTGCTGTGCCGGGTGGAGGATCGGCGTGGATTCAGCGAGTTGACAGTGGCGCGGTCGCACGACGGCTTCTACAACTGGGTGGTCGAGTCGACGCCCCTACTGGCACCGACGCCGGGTGTCCTCCATGAGTCGTGGGGACTGGAGGACCCGCGGCTGACCTACGTCGCCGAGCTGGACGCGTGGATCATCGTCTACACATCGTTCGGACCCGGCGGACCGAGCCTCTCGTTGGCCCGCACCACGGACTTCCAGACGGCGGAGCGGCTCGGCATGGTTCGGGCGCCCGAGGACAAGAACGGGGCGCTGCTGTCACGAAGGGTGGATGGGGATTGGGTTCTGTTCCATCGTCCGGTGACGGCAATGCACGCGCGCGCCGATATCTGGCTGTCCCGATCAGCGGATCTGCACAGTTGGCAAGCTCCCGAGCCCGTGTTCGCGGCCCGCGAGGGTGGTTGGTGGGATTCGGCCCGGATCGGGATAGGTGCTCCACCGTTGGAGACGCCCGAGGGGTGGCTGCTGGTCTACCACGGCGTTCGCCAGACCGTCGCCGGTGCGCTCTATCGGGCTGGGCTCGCCCTGCTCGATCTCGACGATCCGAGTCGAGTCATTCGCCGATGCGAGGAATGGGTGCTCGGACCCAGCGAGCCGTATGAGAGAACGGGCGACGTGCCGGGGGTGGTGTTTCCGTGTGGTCTGGTCCACGTGCCCGACACCGACGAGCTCAGGCTGTACTACGGCGCGGCAGACACCTGCATCGCCATGGCCACAGCGTCCCTGTCGGACGTGCTCGCATTCGTGGTCGAGTACGGCGTCCAGCCGCCCTAGTCTGCAGCCGAGGCCCGTCGCCCGCCGCGAATCAGTAGAACGAGTACGGCGTCGTGGACAAGTTCAGTTGGCCGTTGTAAAGGTCGCGGCCGCGGTCGGGGTGGGTTGGCTCGCTCATCGACCGAAGTGGAATTGCCCAAGTCATACCCGCAGCGAGGGGTCGGCGGCGTGCAAATCTAGACCCGCCGCGACGCTTGGCACCCAGGTGTATGGATCTTCGCCCAAGGCCGCGTCAGGGCCACAGGACGACAAGAACCGATGGCAGACAACGAGAGATAGCGCGCTGTGCCGTTAGGGACGTCCTTCCTAGTCAAAACAGGTTTCCGCAGTCGCTGACAAGCATGGACGGGCTATGAAAGATCCGTGGGAATGCCCTTTCAAGGCGGCAGCGCGGGTTCGAATCCCGTTGGGGATACCAGCACGTGCACCATGACCGGGTCTCGCGGCCCACCGATCCGGAGGTCAAGGGTCGAGGCTTCGACCTCGGTCGGCGCGGCGCGGCCTCGTCTGATCCCAGAGACTTGGCCGGTCCTACACCCGAGGCAAGATGATCAGGTAGCCCAGCGCGTAGACCAGCATGCAGACGGCCAGTACGTTCGCGCTGATGCGGACCGGGCGCTGCTTGAAGCGCTGCCCGGCCGCGATCAGGAACAGGACAAGGGCGAACAACACGGTCATGCGGACGTACTTCCCTGCCTTCTCACCTGCCTCCGTGCCCGCCCTGAACAGTTCCTCGGCCTCGGCGTTGAGTTGTTCGGCCTTCTCCAGGTTTGGATTCTTGTACCCGGGCATGTAGCCCGGCCCGGGCGGCGCCGACGGGTTGTTCAGCGGGTCCGTCTTGATCCACTCGTCGAATGCTTGTCGATAATCCGGTGTGAAACGGCGGACCAGGATCGTCTCCAGCTCGGTGTTCCCGTCGGCGCGGGCGCCTAGCCAACTGCTGAACATTGCCGCGTCCGCGGCCAATTGCTGTCCGCCGAGGGTCGATGCAGCGCTCGCCGCGAAACGCTGCGTCGTCGCCTGCCCATAGGACAGACCCTGGCGCTCATCCCATTGCGACGCCTGGAATCCGCTCCAGGCGGTCGCTATCGCGGCCAGCGAGAGGACGAGGACCTCGACCACCTCGACGATCTCTTCCCAGCGGTGCTTACGGCGCTCGTCGTCCTCCTCCTTCTCGGCGAGCTTGTGAGCGACCTCGACATTCAGACCCTCGGGCATACCTAGGTCTCCTGGGCGTGAGTACGGAGAACGGCAGGATGGCGTTGAACCAGTCATGGTCTGGCATGCGCACACTATCGCCGATCGACGAGCCGTGGCCGTCGGCGACGACAACCCACCCATCAACTCACCAGACCTGCTGCGATGGCGCCCGAAGGCGACGATTCCTGAGTTCGTCGATGCCTACCTCGATCGGGAAGGCCGGCGTCACCAGGATTGCAGGGTCAGGGCCAACAGATCCTCCAGCCCGCGCCGGATACTGTCGGCGGTCAGGTCCGGCCGGGCAGCGGTCACGGCGGGCAGGATGTGCGCCGGATCCGGCAGGAAGCCGAGGATGTCGCTGACGACCCAGAAGGCGGCGGCGTCGGGGTCGGGATCGAGCCGTCCGCCGCGGCGGACGTACTCCGCCCGGAAGGTCTCGGCATCGGTCGCCGAATGCACCATGGCGAAGTCGGAGCAGGCGTGCGCGACGTCCAGGTCGGGTGGTCCCCAGGACACCTCCGCCCAGTCGATCAGCCCGCTGATCGCATCGCCCTGCCACAAGATGTTGCCGAAGTGGAAGTCGCGGTGCAGCAGGCCCGACGGCGTGGCCGTCGGGCCGACGCGCCGGATCTCGATCGCGCGACGCCAGAGCGCCGGCCACCGGACCCAGTCGGGGACCTGCGGCTCGGCCGGTCCGCGGAAGGAGAATGCCGGCGGTCGGCGCTCGACCGGCACCGGCTGCCCGTGCACCGCCACCGCGAGGTCCGCCAGGGCCGTCAGCGCGGCCGGGCCGAGCGGGTCGTAACGGGTTTGTCCCGGACGCCAGCTCAGCAGGTCCGCCGGTGCTCCGGAGATCAGGCCGTCCACGTCGGCCGCGATCAGCCGCGGCACCGGCAGCCCCGTGCCGGTGAGCAGGCCGGCGGCGAGTGCCTCGCGCCGGACGTGCTCGCGGCCGACGTCGCCCCACTCGGCCGGGTCCGCCCACCGCAGCACCAGCGGATCACCCTCACCCAGCTGCAGGATCCACTTCGTGCCGGTGATCCCGCCGAGGACCGGGGTGGCGTCGACGATCGGTCGAGGAGCGTGCGCCTCGGCCCAGCGCCGCACCGGGTCGGGCAGCATGCCGCGACCCTAGTCGTGATACGCCAGAACCAAGGGACGACACCGCCGACGCGAAGGACCACGATGGACGTACGGATCGGATTGCAGCTCTATTCGGTGCGGCAGTCGCTCGCCCGGGACCCGTGGGGCACGCTGACCCAGATCGCCGAGGCCGGATTCACCCGGCTCGAGGCCGCGAACCACAGCGCCCGGGTCGACCAGGGTGTCGGCTTCGGCGTCGGCGCCGCCGAGCTTCGCGACCAGCTCCGAGAGCTCGGGCTGTCCATCGTCGGCTGCCACATCAACCCGCTGGAGCTGGACATCCTCCCCCGCGCGCTGGACTACCAGGCCGAGCTCGGCAACAACCAGATCGGTTGCGACATCGAGTTCTATCCCTACGGCGACCGCGACTCCGTGCTCCGCCGCTGCGAGACGTTCAACCAGGTCGGCGCGCTCGCCCACGAGCGGGGAATGCGGTTCTACTACCACAACCACTTCCAGGAGTTCCAGCGCTTCGGCGACGAGTACGTCTACGACCTGATCGTGGCCAACACCGACCCCGAGCTGGTCTTCTTCCAGTTCGACACCTATTGGATGTATCGCGGCGGACAGAACCCGATCGACTGGATGGAGCGGCTGGCGGATCGGGTCATCCTGCTCCACCAGAAGGACTTTCCGGCGGACGCGCCACAACCGCTGAACCTGTACGACGGCGTCGTGTCGGCGACCGAGAACATCGACATGGCGGTCTTCGAGGAGCGCAAGGACACGCGTTGCTTCACCGAGATCGGCACCGGCGTGCTGCCCATCCAAGACATCGTCGACGCCGCGGCCGGACTGCCGAACCTGGACTACCTGTTCCTCGAGCAGGACCACACGACGCTGTCCGAGATCGACTCCATCCGCCGCAGCCACGACGCCTTCGCCGCCTCGATCGACAAGATCAGCTGGCCCTGATCACCGTCGCGCCGGGACGCAGCCGGTCGCGCAGGGCCGGCGGCGCCGAGCCGGAGCCCGCCAGCAACAGATCGATCTGCCCGACGTCGGTGAGCGCCTCCGCGGCCTCGTCCGGTGACGCGTGCCGGACCTCGACCCCGTCCAGGCCCTCGTGGCGCACCAGGCCGGCGACGACGTCGGCCCACTCGGCCGAACCCTCCAGGGCGATCAGCCGCCCGCCGCCGGCCATCCGCAGCGCCCGGCCGAGCCAGAGCGTCGACGCGCCGGCACCGACCTCGACCACGATCCCGGGGCGCTCCGCGAGGACCCGGCGAACGCTCTCCTGCAGGGCCCGCGAGGAGAGCGGCCAGTCCTGGCTGAACCCGTCGGGGTCGGCGAGCAGGTGCCGCAGATCGTCCTCCCCGACCGTGGTCTCCAGCCGGTGCTGTGCCTTCCGCAGGTCGTCGACCGAGCGCTGCAGCTGGACCAGCTCCTTGCCGAGCCGGCGGTGGCGGGCCCGGATCACGGCGGTGTCGACGAAGCGGCGCCCGCGGGCGAACCAGCGTGCGGCCGACCGGAACTGCAGCATCGGATGGCTGTGCGGTCGGACCAGCCGGGCGAGCGCGTCCCAGTCCGCGCGGCCGACCACGGCCAGATGCTCGCGCAGGACCCCGTCGAGCCGGCCCGGATCGATCCCCGTGATCAGCGGGTCGGCGAGCAGCTCGGACAGCCGGCGTAGCGCCCGCCCGCCGGCGTCGGGTCCGGCGTACACGATCGCCCGCAGGTATTTCTCCCGCACCAGGATCCGGGGCAGGATCACCCGGGCCGCGATCTCGTGCCGTTCCCCCTCCGGCAGCTCGCACGCGCGCAGCGCGGCCAGCATCCGGCGCAGGATCCGCTCGTTCTTCTCGATCAGCGCGTCGGAGTGGTCGGCGGTGCGGGACAGGTGCACGGGCTGGTTCGGGTCCTCGCCGTGCTGGGTCAGCCGGTAGAAGTCGTAGCCGCCCAGCACCAGGAACCGGTCGGCGCTCAGGATGTAGGAGAACGCGAACGCGACGTCCTGACCCGACGGCAGGGCCTCGTCGAAGCGGAGCCCCTGGCGCTCGACCTCGGCCCGCCGGAAGACCTTGTGCACGGTCAGCGTGGCCAGCGCCCGCGCGCGCGGAACCTCCTCCAGCGGTCGCCGGGCCCGGAAGATGCCGGCCCGGCCGTTCACGGCGACCTCGTTCAGCGCGATCCAGTCCGTCGGAGCGCCCGCGACGGCATCGCCGATCCGCTCCAGCGCCAGCTCGCCGATGGTGTCGTCGGAATCGACGAAGAAGATGTACGCGCCCCGGGCCTCGTCGATGATCCGGTTGCGCGGCCGCGCGGCGCCGCCGGAGTTCTCCCCCAGCAGGATCACCCGGAAGAAGCCGGGGGACGCTGCCAGCCTCCGCTCGAACTCGTCCAGGATGGCGAACGTCTCCGGATCGCTGCTGCCGTCGTCGGCGATCAGGATCTCGAAATCGTCCCGCGGCAAGCTGCTGTCCACCACCGACTGGAGGCAGTTGCGCAACAGGGACTTGCCGTTGAACACGGGAATCCCGACGGTGAGCAGCTTCCCCATGCGTCAGGTCCTCCAGAGCGTCATCAAATCCGACCCGGAGCGGAATCGGACGGTGCCTAGCCTGCCATCACCGGAGTGAGCCGGGCCGGAGCCAGCTCCGGCCGTTTTCGTGCCGTGGCGAACGCGGTGGCCAGCAGACCGAGCACCATCCACAGCACCAGCGTCACGCTGGCGCTCAGCAGACCCCCGCTGCTGCCGCCCAGGATCAGCTGGCCGGCACCGTCGACGAACCTGGGCAGCGGCAGCGCGCCGTTGAGCAACTGGATGAATCCGGGCGCCGTCTCGATCGGGATGACGCCGCCGAGGGCCGCCGCTTCGACCACGGTGAACGCCAGGCTCACCATCCGGCCGATCCCGCCGAACAGGGCGACCAGCGCCTGGTTGACCGCGGCGAAGCACAGCACGCCCAGCCCGCAGAACAGTGCCAGGCCGACCGGCGAGGCGACCTTCGCGCCGCCCAGCAGGACGAGGGCGAGCAGGATGGCGGCCTGAGCCAGGCCGACCAGCACCGCCGGCCCCCAGCCGAGCAGCAGCCGGCGGCCGACCGATGCCTGGGCCCAGGCCGAGCCCGTCGGCACGGCGCCGCGGGCCAGGAACATCATCAGCGTGCCCAGCCAGAGCGCGAGCCCGAGCGCGGCGGGCACCAGCCCGGCGGCCAGGGTGCTCTGGTGATCCGCGCTCGCGGTCACGGTCACCGGCGTGGTCACCACGGTGTCCAGCGTCTTGCGCTGGTCGTCGGTGTAGCTCGGCACGGACTTGGCGAACGTGTCCAGCCCGCTGGCCAGCTTGTTCGCGCCGTCGGCCAGCTGGTGCGCGCCACTGGCCAGCTGATCGGCGCCGTGGTCGAGCTGGTCCGCGCCGGCGGCATTCTGGTCCGCACCGTTCGCCACCGAGGCGGCGCCGCTCGCGGATGTGGCCGCCCCGGACGCCAGGGTCGCCGCGGCGCTGTCCAGCGAGGCGGCGCCGCTGCTCAGCTTGCCGGCGGCCGAGGCCAGGTCGGAGGCGCCGGATGCAACCTTGCGACCGCCCTTGGCGAGCGCGGAGCTGCCGTCGGAGATCGCCTTCGCCCGCTTCGAGCCGGCCTTGACGCCCTCGTCGATCACCCGGGTCGATCCCTGCTGGACGAGCGCTTGGGCGGACAAGGCGGCCAGCTCGGCACAGAACCCTCGCGGCGTCCCGACCACGGGGCACTCCCGAACCAGCTGTGCCGCTCGATCACGCATCTTCACCGCCCGGTCGTGCGTGTTGCCGGTCACCGTCGTCAGCCGCGACAGGTTGGTCGACTGGGTCTTCGCCTGGTCCGCCACCCGGCTCTCGCCGCGGGCGACCTTCGACGCGGAGGACGACAGCGTCCGCGCCCCGGATGCGAGCTTCGACGCCCCGCTTTCCAACGACCCGGTCGCCGACGCCAGCTGGCGCGCGCCGGTCGCGACCTGGGCCGCCCCGCTGGCCGCTTCAGCGGCTCCGCTGTCCAGCTTCGCGGCGCCGGTCTTCAGCGACTGGCTGCCGGCGGCGAGGTCGTCGCTGCTGTCGGCCAGCTGCTCGCTGGAGTCGGCCAGCTGGTGGGCGTTCTTCGCCGTGCTGGTCAGGTTCTTGTTGATCGTGGTGAAGCTGGACAGGGTGTTGTCGACGAAGCCGTTCGTCGCCTGGGCGCCCAGTGTGTTGGCGGCCTGGTCGACCGCCAGCGAGGCCAGCGCGGTGACCGCGACACTGGTCGCGTCGTTGCCGACCAGCTTCAGCTGCGCCTGCTGCGGCTTGTCGCCGGCGGTCGAGGTCAGCTGGGCCGAGAAATCCTTCGGAATGGTCAGCACCGCGTAGTAGCTGCCGGTGCGCAGCCCGTCGGCCGCGTCCTTGGAGTCGACGATCTGCCACGACAGCGGCGTCGCGTCGCCCGGGTCCGGGCGGGTCAGCGAGCCGGCCAGCTCGCGTCCTGCAGCCACCTTCTTCTGGTCGTCGCCCGAGCCGGTGGTGACCGGGTTGTCCTCGTTCACGATCGCGACCGGGATCACCGAGCCGGCGTTCTGCCGGCCGTGGATGGTGATCAGCAAGATGCCGCCGACGAGGGCGGTCAGGATGATCGCGACCACGGGCACGACCCAGCCCGCCGACGTACGTCCGTCCTCCGCGTTCACGCCCGTCCCTCCGTCGTCGCTACCGGCTGCTCGAGGAGGACCGGACCTCGCCAGTCCGCCCGCTCGCCGAGCCGCTCACCGATCAGCACGATGCCCGCCCCGGAGTGATGGGCGTACTCCCGGCAGATCGCCTCCAGCCGGTCCAGGTCGCCGGGCCCGAGGTCGGCGTCGGCGTCGATCACCACGATCATCTTGGGGCCCTGGGCCGCCGCGGCGCTGAGCCCCAGCAACCGGCGGTGCAGCGGGGTCAGCGAGCCGAGCAGCCGGCGGGAGAATTCCGCCTGTCCCGTCGGGGGTGCACCCGTCTCCTCGATCCACCGCTGGGCCTGGACCATCGCCCAGTGCAGCGTCCGCCGCGACGGCAGCAGCCGCTTCGACTGGGCGAACAACACCGACTGCAGGTGCCGCTGAACGCCGACGAGATCGTCGGCGGGATGCGGTACGTCCACCACCCGGACCTGCGCCCGGGCCACGTCTCCCTCCTCGGGCAGCACGCTGCCGAGCACCGCCAGAGTGCCGTCGATCTGCTTGTGTCGCCCGGCCAGTGCCCAGCCGAGGGCAGAGCGCAGCATCGGGTCCGGGTGCTCCACGCCGTAGACGGCGCCGGCCGGAACTCCGAAGTCCAGCCGCACCGGCCCGTCCGAGGACGGCAGCACCAGCCCGTCGGCCCGGACCGCTACCGGGCCGTGCTGCTCGGTCCACTCCGCTTCCTCGACGTGCCGGACCAGCGCGGCGCCCTCGACGTCGATCTCCGGCAGCGCGGCATCCCACGAGTTCGGCAGTGCCCAGGCCCGCTTGCCCAGCAGCGCGAGCACGGCCGGCACCAGCGTCATCCGGACCAGGAACGCGTCCACGAAGACACCGACGGCCAGGCCGAGGGCGATCGGCTTGATCGTGGAGTTGCCCTCCGGCACGAACGACGCGAATACGGTGATCATGATCAGCGCGGCGGCGGTGACCACTCGGGCGCTGGAGATGAACCCGCTGGTGACGGCGTGCTTCGCGTCGCCGTGATGGACGTAGTCCTCCCGGATCGCCGAGACCAGGAACACCTCGTAGTCCATCGCCAGCCCGAACAGCACGCCCATCACGATGATCGGCATGAAACTGACCACCGGTTCGCTCCAGGTGATGTCCAGCGGCCCGTTGAACCAGCCCCAGATGAACACCGCGCTGACCGCACCCAACGCGGCGCCGATCGAGAGCAGATAGCCCAGCGTGGCCTTGATCGGCACCGCAACCGAGCGGAAGACGATCATCAGCAAGATCAGGGCGAGGCCGACGACCACCAGCCCGAACGGCAGCAGCGCGCCGGCCAGCCGGGTGGACACATCGATGGCGACAGCGGTCTGGCCGGTGACGACCAGGTCGGCGACCCCGAGGTCGTGCTCGATCTGCGGCGCCTGGTCACGGATCCGCTGCACCAGCTCGGCGGTCCGCGGATCGCTCTGTGACCAGTCCGGCACCACCCGGACCAACCCGAGATCGCCGGTGGGGTTCGGGGTCTGCTTGGTGATCGCCGCGACGCCGGGGATCTTGGCGATCTCGTCGGCCATCTTGTTCACGGTGCCGATCGGATCGGTGCTGGTGATCACGTCGGCGGTGACCAGCAGCGGCGCGTTGTAGCCCGGGCCGAACTCCTTGGCGATCAGGTCGTACGTCGTCCGCTGCGGCGTGCCCTCCTCCGCGCTGCCGTTGTCGGGCAGGGACAGCTGCAGGTCCTTGGCGGGATAGGCCATCACCCCGATCACGAGAATCACCGCGACGATGGTGATCGCCGGCACCTTGGTGATCAGCCCGACCCAGTGCGCGCCCATCGTCTTGCGCGGGTTGGCCGCGGCGTGCGATGCCTTCTCGGCCCGCGAGCCGGGCTTGGGTCGGAGCTTCTCGCCGAACAGCGCGAGCACCGACGGCAGCAGGGTCAGGGCGACCAGCACGGCGACCGCGACGCCCGCGGCCGCCGCGATGCCCATCACCGTCAGGAACGGGATGTTCGCCACCGCCAGGCCGCAGAGCGCGATGATCACCGTCGTACCGGCGAAGACGACCGCCGAACCGGCGGTGGCGAGCGATTGTCCGAGCGCCTCGGCCACCGGCAGGCCCTGCGCCATCAGCCGTCGATATCGGGTGACGATGAACAGGCCGTAATCGATGCCGACCGCCAGCCCGATCATCTCCGCCAGCGTCGGCGTGGTCGAGGACACCGTGGCGAAGGCAGCGACCACCAAGATCCCGGCCAGCGTGACCCCGACGCCCAGACCCGCGGTGAGCAGTGGCAGGCCGGCCGCCAGCAGCGATGAGAAGGTCACCGCCAGGACGACGAAGGCGACGGCGACACCGATCAGCTCGGTGGCACTGATCGAGGTGCCGGTGCTGGTGTACATCGAACCGCCGAGGGTGACGGTGAACTTCGATCCGGGCGGCGGCGCCGCAGCCTTCTCCACCTCGGTCACGGTCTCCGGCGGCAGGTCGGTCAACGACACGTCGAACTGGATCTGGGAGAGCGCGTCGCCCTTGTCGGTGGAGATGGTGCCGACCGCGCCGGACGCGAACGGGTCGTCCACGCTGGTCACGTGTTTGACCTTCTCGATCGCCTTGATCCGGTCCTCGATCCCGGCCTTCTGGTCCACCACCGGCCCGGAATCGGCGGTGAAGACGACCTGGCCGGTGGTCCCGGATGCCTGGGGGAAGCGCTCCGACAAGGTGTCGATGCCTTGCTGCGACTCGGTTCCGGGGATGGTGAAGTCGTCGATCAGCTTGCCGCCGATCGCGCCGGCGAGGCCGAAGACGATGGCGGCCAGGAACAGCCAGGCGACGAGCACCCGCAGCTTGTGCCGGGCGACGGTTTGCCCGAGGCGATACAAGAACGTGGACACGACACACCCCCACTCGGCGACCGGGCCGGTTCCGGACGCAGACCTCAGCCACTCAATCGGGCGTGGCTGACGGGTAGCTGACCAGATCGCTGACGGTTTCCTGAGTGTCGGCACACCATCTTGCGAACTCCAGGCACGGTGGAACACTGACCAGCGTGAGCCCCGACCACGTCTTGGTGGTCGACGACGACGACGGCATCCGGGAGATGCTGCAGTCGACGCTGACCTTCGCCGGCTTCCGCGTGAGCGCGGCCGAGTCGGCGGAGAGCGCGCTCCGGCTGATCGACGACCAGCACCCGGACGCCCTCGTGCTGGACGTGATGATGCCAGGCCTGGACGGGTTCGAGCTGCTGCAGCTGCTGCGGCACCGCGGTGACGACCTGCCGGTGCTGTTCCTGACCGCGCGGGACGCGGTCGACGACCGGGTCAGGGGCCTGCGGCTCGGCGCCGACGACTATCTGACCAAGCCGTTCAGCGTGGTCGAAGTGACCGCGCGGCTGGAGGCGCTGCTCCGCCGGGCCCGGAGCAACCGGACCGAACCCGACGGCGACGACGCCGTACTGCGCTGTGCGGACCTGGAGCTGGACGAGGACCGCCACCAGGTTCGTCGCGGTGGATCGCCGGTGGAGCTCTCGCCCACCGAGTTCCGGCTGCTGGCGCTGCTGCTGCTGCACCAGGGCCGGGTGCTGTCGAAGGCCCAGATCCTGGACCAGCTCTGGCAGTACGACTTCGGCGGCGACAGCAACGTGGTCGAGCGCTTCGTGTCCAACCTGCGACACAAGATCGACGTGCTCGGCCCGCCACTGATCCACACCGTGCGCGGCTTCGGCTACACGATCCGGGAGCCTGAGGAGCAACCATGAGGGGGCCGGGCGGGCGCGCCCTGACGATCCGCACCCGGCTGATCGTCACCCTCGCGATCGTCGCGTCGGCGATCATCATCGTCTCGGGTGCGGCCACCGTGCTGACCGTCCGGCACTACCTCGAGGAACGGGTGACCGAACGGCTGATCGGCAACACCGAGCGGATCAAGGCGACCCTGCTGGGCATGCCGACCATCGACTTGACCGCGCAGACCATCGACGACATGGCGAGCGCCGAGTCGACCGCGGTGATCATGGTGACCGGCGGCCGGCCGGTGCTCGTCGCCAATACCGACGCCACGACGGCCCAGTCGATCCTGGCGCTCGACCTGTCCGACGGCAGGCCACAGCCGGTCCGCGGTCGTCCGGGCCTGATGGCCGTCGAGATCGACACCACCGACACCGGTCTGGTGGTCAACGACGGCGGCCGCCAGCTCCGTCCGGACGGTCTGATCATCGCCGTCAACGCGACCGAGGAGGTCGCGGCGTTCCAGAGCCTGGTGTTCGCCAGCACCGCCGCCGGTCTGATCTCCATCGCGGCGTTGGTGCTGCTGACGGTCGTCATCGTCAGTCGCGGCATCCGGCCGCTGCGCACCATGTCGGAGCAGGCCCAGGCGTTCGCCGACGGCAACCGGGACGTCCGGCTCGGCGTCAGCTCCGACGACCCCGACATCGCCCGGCTGGCAGCCACCGTCAACCAGGCCTTCGACGCCCAGCAGGAGGCCGACGACCGGCTCCGCGCCTTCGTCGCCGACGCCTCGCACGAGCTCCGGACGCCGCTCACGACGGCGTCGGGGTGGATCGAGCTGTATCTCCAGGGTGGGCTGTCCGACGCCGAGAAGCGCGACCATGCGATGCACCGGGCGCAGACCGAGCTCGGCCGGATGCGGGTGCTGATCGACGAGCTGGCGATGCTGGCCCGGATGGACGCCGACCGGCCGCTCGACCTCGAGCCGGTCGACCTCGGCGCGCTGGCCGCCGAGGTGGTCGGCGACGCCCGCGTGGTCAACCCGGACCGGACATTCACGCTGTTCACCGCCGGCCCTGCCCCGCTGCTCGGCGATCAGCGCAAGCTGCAGCAGGTGCTGGTCAACCTGGTCGGCAACGCCGTCCAGCACACCCCCGCGGGTACGCCGGTGGAGGTCACCGTCGCTCCGGCCACGGCGGCCGCCCGCGGCCGGCACGCGTACACCCTGCTGGTCACCGACCACGGCCCCGGCATCTCCGCGCAGGATCAGCCGCACGTGTTCGAGCGGTTCTGGCGCGGCGACGCGAGCCGCGACCGACACACCGGTGGCTCGGGCCTGGGCCTGTCGATCGTGGCCTCGATCGTCGCCGCGCACGGGGGGACGTACGACCTCAGCAGCCGGCTCGGCGAGGGCACCACGATCCGGGTCACCCTGCCGGGGGTCGGCTCAACCGAGCAGCGGGTCGATCCGGAGCACGTTCACCGTCACCGTGCCGGCGAGGAGACCGTGGCCGGCGATCACATCGGCCACCTGCCGGCGGACACTGCCCGCGACCTCGCGGGCGGGGACCGGTCCGCCGGTGGCGAGGTCGATCTCGACGTCGACCAGGTCTCCGCGACGGGTCACCGCGATCCCGTCCACCCCACCCCGCAGCCGTAGCGCGCGCAGGCCGCTGGACGCCAGCGTCGGCTCGAGCCGGACCACACCGGGCAGGCCGACGACACGGGCGGCGACGTCGGTGGCCAGGGCGGGCTCGACCGGCGCGGGCTCGACCGGCCGGGGCCCGATCCGGCCGGAGTCGGCGAGCTCAGACATCGTGCACATCTTCCACGACGACATCGACCCGTGGCACCCGCACGCCGACCTCGTCCTCGACGGCCGCGATCACCGCCCGACGCAGGGCCTCGATCAGGCCCGGGATCTGGCGCCGCCCGTCGACGCTGACCCCCAGTCCGATGGTCAGCGCGGCTGGTCGCCCGTCGTCCACCGGCGGGTCGGGTTCGGTGATGTCGAGAGCCTGGGGCTCGAGCACCGGCCCGACCGTGCAGCGCCGCACCTGGACGCCGGGGGTCAGATCACCGACCCGGCGGACGATCGTGGCGACAGCCTGCTCGGCCACCGACAGCGAGCTCGGCTCGTCGCCGACCGGCTCGACCAGCGGCAGTCGCCGGCCGCGCCGGACCTCCGACCTCGCGATGTCGAGGATCCTGTCCACGACCTGCGGTCCGGCCTGCAGGTCGGCGTCGTCGCTCCGGCCGAGCTGCGCGGTCGCCTCGGCCAGCTCGACCAGACTGGCCCGAGCCGCCCGGCACTCGGGGCAGCCGAGCTCGTGCCCGTCCGGCGGCCGGTCGAGCGAGGCCCAGACATCGTCCATGTCCCGGCCGCAGCCCAGCTGCTGGGACGGGTTCCTCACCGCCATGACGCCATTCCTCTCAGCAGACTCTGTCGAGCGCGTGCGATCCGGCCGCGAACCGTGGACTGCGGCAGGTGCGCGGCGTAGCCGATCTCGGCATAGGACAGACCGTGCAGCTCGCGCAGTACCCAGCAGACCCGCTGCTCTTCGGGCAGCTCGGCAAGCGCCGCGGCGAGCGCCTCGACCTCGCCGGCCCGCTCCGCCGCGTCGGCCGGGTCGTCGCCGGCCAAGCCGCCGACCAGCGCCTCGCCCAGCTCGAGCGTGGGATCCTCGGCCGGCCGGGTCCGGCGCCGAGCGCGGGTTCGCAGCAGCGTCGTGCAGTGTCGGGTGGCGATCCGATACAGCCAGCCGCGGAACGCCGCCGGCTCGGCCAGTGTCGGCAACCGTCGCCAGACCTGGACCATGGTGTCCTGAGTTGCGTCCTCGGCCTCGTCCCGGTCCGACAGCAGCCGGTAGGCGAGCCGGAAGATCGGCGCCTGATAGCGGCGGACCAGCACCTCGAACGAGTCCAGGTCGCCGTCCTGGGCCCGGGCGACGAGAGTCGCCTCGGCCAAGCACCGGACGGTCTCGGTCACAGCACGACGCGCGAGGCCGAGTGCGGGGTCCGATCCAGGTCCAGCTGCACGCCGAGCCGGGCCAGCGGTGCGTCCAGCGCGGTGGCCAGGTTGCCGGCCACCTCGGACTGCAGCGAGCCCAGCACGGCCGCCAGGTCGGCCCGGTCGGCCGCGGTGACCTTCATCGTCAGCTCCGGCGCCGACCGCGATCCGCGCAGCACGGCCGATACTGCACTGACGCCGTCGATCGCGCGGGCATCCCGCTCCACCGCCGCGCAGATCACCGCGGGGTCGCAGCGGGTGACGCCGTGCTCGGGTCCGGCCTCGAAGCGGTACGTCGTGGCCTCGTTCTTCCGCGGCACCTGGGCGATCGCCCAGACCAGCCCGAGGCCGGCCAGAATCAACGCGGCCGCGACGCCGATGGCCGCCCACAGCGGCGCCTGCAGCTGCGCGACCGGGTCGACACCGCCCAGCACCGGATCGGACCCGTCAACCGCGGGCAACTCGACCCCGATGCCGGCGCCGACCGACTGCAGCCGGCCGGCCGCCACGACGCCGCCCGCGATCGCCGCCAGCAGCAACAGCAGCCCGATCAGACCCAGCCAGACCCGGTTGACCCGTCCCGTTCGTTGCCGCATCGTTTCGTCCCCTTCTGCTCGATCGGTTCGCTCGGTCGTCTCGGCCGCTCGTCTCAGTCGGTCGTGGTCGCGATGATCCGCGGCAACGGGTCAACGCCCGCCGCCTGGTACGCCCGACGCACCTGGTCCGACACCTCGCCGGCGACGTCGCGCGAGCCCGGCCAGGACGTGCGTATCCGGATCCGTACGGTCGAGGAGTCCACCGAGGCCCGCACACCCTCCACGCCCTCGACCTGGTCGGCCCGGGCCGTCGCCAGCCGCGCCAGTGCACGGCGGGAGATGACGAAGTCGGTGTCCTTCGCGCGCAGGCTCGATCCATCCGCGGCGGGCCCGTCGAACGGGGGCGCGAGCCGGTATGCGTTCGGCCGGCCGGGCAGGACCGCGACGACGACCAGCACCAGACCCAGGAGCCCGACCACGACCATCGCTGCGACGGTCCATGGATCGGCCCACGGCTGGCCGGAGAGCCGGCCGCCCGCCGACTGGGCCCAGGCGGGCGCGGTGCCGGTGGCCAGCACCGCCACCGCCGGCCAGCCGATGACGACCCCGGCCGCGACCAGGGCCAGCGCCACGATCAGGGCCGGGATCGAGCGGCTCGGCCGGCGCCGTAGTGCCCGTGACCGGCCGTCGGCCCGGCTCACAGCAGCACCCGCCGGCCTGGAACCGACTGCCAGGGGCGCTCGGCTGGGCTCAGCCAGTCGACCGCGATGTCGATCCGGCGGACCTCCAGCCCGGTCAGCCCCTCGACCCGCCGGGTGACGTGCCGACGTACCTCCTCGGTGGCGGCCCGGATCGAGGTCGGATAGGCCACTCCGAGCCGGAGCGCGACCGCGACCTGACGGCCGCTCAGCGTCACCGTCGCGGCCGGCCGCGCCGAGAAGTCCGTGTCGGCGCCCAACCCGAGGAAGCCGCCCGACCGGCCGCCGGCGAGGGCGACCTCGCTCGCCGCCTGGCCGGCGATCTTCTCGACCACCTTGTCCGCGATCACCAGCCGGCCGCGACGGGCCGGCTCCGCCAGCACCGTCATCGCCGGTCGCTCCTCGCGCCCAGCACGGCGCGCAGGTCGAGCTTGCCCTCGAGGGCGCGGCCGACCAGCAGGCCGACCGCTCCCAGCACCAGCACCAGCAAGAACGCACCGAGCCCGCCGAACGCCGCGACGATGCCGAGCACGAGGCCGACGATCAGGCCGGTCTGGGACAGGGTCACGATCACTCCAGCCGATCGGTGGTCGGTCCGACGGTGCCGTCGTCCTCGTCCTCGCCGGGCAGGTGGACGTCGGTGATGTTGACGTTCACCTCGAGCACCTCGAGTCCGGTGAGCGACTCGACCGCGGAGATGATGTTGCGCCGGATGCTTTCGCTGACCTCCACCACGGACGCGCCGTAGTCGATCACGATGGACACGTCGATGGCGGTCTGCCGCTCGCCCTTTTCCACGCTGACCCCGCCCGAGACGTTGGTCTGCGATCCCGGGATCCGCTCGGTCAGGCTGTTGAACACCCGCCGGGCCGCGTTGCCCATGGCCCAGACACCGGGCACCTCACGGGCGGCCATGCCGGCGAGCTTGGCCACCACCTGGTCGGCGATGGTCGTGTCACCGCGGGCGGTGTGCAACGCGTCCAGCCGCTTCGGCGGGTTCTGCCCCTCGCTGGTGGCGGGAAGGGTCGTGGTCTCGACCATGATCGGTTCTCCTTCGTTCGCGGATACCTGCTGTCGGTGAGGACGCCACGACGTTCCCGATCGTCACGCCGACGATCTCGTTTTCTGACCCGGCTGCTCTTGGGCTATAGTTTCGCGGGCACCAAGGAAGTCCAGGTTCTCCTCTGGGCCCCGTAGCGCAGTTGGTTAGCGCGCCGCCCTGTCACGGCGGAGGTCGCGGGTTCGAGTCCCGTCGGGGTCGCTGGTTCACCGCTCGCTCGGCGAGCACGGCCAGGTAGCTCAGCTGGTAGCAGCGTTCGCCTGAAAAGTGAAAGGTCGCCGGTTCGACCCCGGCCCTGGCCACCGCGATCCCCCGCTCGGCGACACTGTCGGTGCCGGCACGTAGGCTGATCCCGATCGAGGGAGCGAGACGGCGGCCCTCGGGATGAGAGCCAGGTGACCAGCGAGATGAGCCAGCGAGGCGCCGACATCGACGAGTTGGTCGATCGTTTCGTCGCGGGCGACGAAACCGCCCTGGAGACCGTCTATCGGCGCTGGTCGCCGTTGGTCTATGCGGTGGCCATCCGCTCGCTCGGCCAGGTGGCCGACGCCGAGGACGTGACCCAGAAGGTGTTCGTCGCGGCGTGGACGGGTCGGGCGGGATATCGTCCGGAGCGGGCCTCGCTGCCGACCTGGCTGCTGGGCATCGCCCGGAACAAGATCGTCGACGCGCACAAGGCCCGCGCCCGCGAGACGCGGATCACGACCCTGGTGGCGACGAACGCCGAGCCGGCCGTCGACGACGGCGTCGACGTCGCCCGCCGGCTGCTGATCGCCGACGAGATCTCCCGGCTGGACGCTGTTCCGCAGCAGGTCCTGCGACTAGCCTTCTACGAAGATCTGACGCACGCACAGATCGCCCAGCGACTGCACCTTCCGCCCGGAACGGTGAAGAGCCACATCCGGCGGAGTCTGATCAAGCTGCGCGCCCGGTTGGGGGGGTTGACCGATGCATACGAATCCTGAGGTGCTGGCCCTGCTTGCCCTGGGCGAGCATGCGGCCGACCCTGCCGACCGTGCGCACCTGGACGCCTGCCTGCGGTGCCGGGACGAGTTGGAGACTCTCCGCCGACTGATCAACCCGGACCCGGTGGAGGGCGGCGACCGTGCCACCACCCCCGACGCGCCGAGCGAGGCGGTCTGGGCCGCGATCCAGGCCGAACTGGGCTTCATCCCGGTGACCCGGTCGTGGCCGAGCGTCCCGGAGGCGGGCGTGGCGCCCGCTCCGGCGCCCAGCGCGCCCGAACCCAGCGTGCCCGAGCCCAGCGTGCCCGAGCCCGGCGTGCCCGAGCCGCGTCGCCTCGATCCGCGGCTCGCGCTCGTGGTGAGCGTGCTCGTCGTCTTGATCCTCGCCCTCGGGCTGTGGGTCGCGCTCGGTTGACCGGGCCGTTCACCAAGCGCTATCCGGGCGCGCCCGAGGGTTTCTTCGCGGTCGAGGCGGCGGGGCTGGCCTGGTTGCGCGCCGCCGGGCCGGAGGCGGCCCGGGTCGTCGGGGTCCGCGAGGTGAATTCCGAGCACATCGTGCTGGACCGGCTGACCGCGGTCCGGGCGACCCGTGAGGCAGCGGCGGACTTCGGCCGAGCGCTGGCCCGCACCCATGCCGCCGGCGCGGCGGCCTTCGGCCAGCCACCTGACGGCTGGACCGGCGACGGCTTCATCGGCCGGCAGCCACTGACCCTGCGCCCTACAGCGGACTGGGGCACTTTCTACGCCGAGCAGCGGCTGTTGCCCTACGCCCGGCAGGCGCGCGATCTCGGCACGCTGGGCCGGACCGGCCTCGCGCTGGTCGAACGGGTCTGCGGCCGGCTCCGCGGCGGGGACTTCGACGACGGCCGGGCGCCGGCCCGGATCCACGGCGATCTCTGGTCGGGCAACGTGGTGTTCACCGCCGCCGGTGTCGTGCTGATCGATCCGGCCGCGCACGGCGGTCACGGGTTGGCCGACCTCGGCATGCTCTCGCTGTTCGGCGCGCCGCATCTGGAGGCGGTGCTGGCCGCGTACGGCGAGGCGGCCGGCCTGGACCCGGGATGGCGGGACCTGATCGGGCTGCACCAGCTCCAGCCGCTGCTGGTGCACGCGGTCAGCCACGGCGGCGCGTACGGCCTCCAGGCCGAGCACACCGCCCGCGCGTACGTGTGAAGCCCGGACCCCCGGCCCAGGCCGACGGCTACTTCTCCCGGATGGCCCGCAGTTTCGGCGGCTCCATCACGTCGCCGACGATCACGCCGGACCGGCCCAGCCCGACATAGCGGGTGCCCAGGTTGACCAGGGTCTGGATCCGGTTGCGGTTGCCGAGCAGATACATGATGTGCAGCGCGATCCAGCCGAACCAGGCGAGCAGACCCTTGATCTTGAGTCCCTGCGGCAGCTGAAGCACCGCGTCGGCCCGGCCGATGGTGGCCATCGAGCCCTTGTCCTTGTACGAGAACGGCTCGGTCGGCAGCCCGCGGGTCAGCCGGACGATCTGCCGGGCCGCGTGCTTGCCGCCCTGCAACGCCGGCTGGGCCACCTGCGGCAGCGGGTTGTCCACGATCAGGCTGGCGTCGCCGACCGCGAACACCCGGTCGTCGTTGGTGGTCCGCAGGTCGGAGTTGACCTCGACCCGGCGGCCGCGGCCGATCGGCAGGCCCCAGCTGGCGAGCCGTTCGTAGCCGGCCACGCCGGCGGCCCAGATGACCAGGTCGACCGGCATCGAGGTGCCGTCCTTGAAGACCACCTGGTCCGGGTCGACCTGCGAGATCGCCGTGTTCAGCCGGACGTCGACGCCGCGCTTGACCAGCTCGCGCAATGTGTACGTCCGCAGCGACGGCGCGAACGGGGCCAGCAGGTGCGGTCCCATCTCCACCATCACCACGTGCACCCGCGCCGGGTTGAGCTCGGGATATACCATCGGGATCGCGTGGTTGCGCAGCTCGGCCAGCTGGCCGGCCATCTCCACGCCGGTGGCCCCGCCGCCGACGATCACCACGGTGAAGCTGCCGGTCAGCAGGTCCGACGCGCTGGCGATCTTCTCGATCGCACCGAAGATGGTGTCCCGAACCTTCAGCGCGTCGGGCCGGGTGTACATCGACATCGTGTTCTCGGCCGCGCCGGGGATGCCGAAGTGGTTCGTCGTGATCCCGGTCGCGATGATCAGATAGTCGTAGCCGATCTTGACGCCGTCGTCGCACTCCACCTCGCGCGCGTCGTGGTCGACGCCGACCACGGTCGTGCAGCGGAACCTGATCTTCAGCCGGGCGGCGAAGAACCGCAGCGAGTAGGTGACGTCACCGGCGTTCAGGCCACCCGTGGCGACCTGATACAGCAGCGGCTGGAACGTGTTGTACGGGTGCCGGTCCAACAAGGTGACCCGGAACCCCTCCTTCGCCAGCTCCGAGGCCGCCGACAATCCGCCGAAGCCTCCGCCGACTACAACCACATGCGGCATCTCAGTCACGAACCTCATCTAACCAGGGGCCTCCGCTCGGCGGAAACCCTGTCCGGTCCGGGCGGTCCAGCTGCGTCAGAGGTCTATTCCGCGAGCACCCGAACCGGCGGCTCCTCGAAGGCGTACGCCTGCAGCCAGCGCTCGAGCTCGAACAGCGCCACCTCCCGAACCGGCCGCGGTGACAAGAACAGGTCGTGCAGCCCGCCGTCGATCCGGACGATCGTCACGTGCCGGCCGAGCCGGGCACCGCGGGAGACGATCTGGTCGACGTCCAGCACGGTGTCCGCCGAGCGCAGCCCCTCGTGCCACTTCCGGGCGAACTCCGTCGCGGCCGAGGCCATCACCAGCACCGGCATCGGCAGGCCGAGTCCCGCGGCGACCCGCTGGTGACCCTGCCGGATGGCTCGCAGCCAGCCGGCCCGGATCGGCGGGCTGGGACTGCTCTTCAGCTCCAGGTCGTAGTCCCACTCCCCCTCCAGACTCGCGTGCAGGGTGCGGGCGTAGAAGCCGAGATCGGGCAGCGGGATGATCGAGGTCGGTGCCTGCCGGCCGAGGGCGTCGACCACCGGCGTACCGATCGCGCGGACCATGGCCGAGCCCTGCAGATCCAGCCAGGGCGAGTCCAGTGCCAGCGCGACGACCTTGTCCGGGTGCGAGGCGGCCCACAGTGCCGCGATCAGGCCGCCGGTGGAGTGCCCCATCAGCACTAACCCGTCGTGGTCGGCGGCGATCACCTCGACGGCCTGGTCGATCTCCTCGGCGTAGTCGTCCAGGTTGGTGATGAACCCGCGCAGGTGCCCGTTGCGCAGGCTGCGGCCGTAACGCCGCAGGTCGAGGGCGAAGAAGTCGAAGCCGAGCTCCGCGATCCGGTCCGCCACATGGGTCTGGAAGAAGTAGTCGTTCCAGCCGTGCAGGAACAACACCGCCCTGGAGTGGTCCGGCCGACCGGAACTGGTCGGCACCCGACGGATCAGGGTGCCGACCATCTCGACGTCGGGCGGTTCGCCGGCGGCGCGGGCCGCGTCCGGCAGCGGCAGGTCCAGCGACTCGTATCCGGGCAGGAAGTCGGACTCCCAGGTCGGCCGACCCGGGAACGACGCTCGCTGAGTGGACACGGCTCCAGTCTGCCGTCTGCGATCAACGTCGCGGTCGGAGTGTGGCGCGAATTACTCCGCCCCGCTCACTCCGTCCGGCTCACTTGATCAGGCGCCAGTTCACCGGATAGCGATAGGCCTCGCCCTTGTTGGCCGCGATCGCCGCCATGATGCAGAACACCAGCACGGCGATGAAGATCAGCATCGGCAGGAAGAACAGGATGCCGATCGTCACGCTGGTCAAGATCCAGCTCGCCACCTGGGCGATCGTGTAGAGGATCGAGAAGTTCAGCGACTCGGTGCCCTGATCCTTCAGGAACGCGCTGCGGTCCTTGAACACCAGATAGACGATCAGCGGTCCGATCACGCCGATGAACGGGATGCTGATGTGGCTCAGGGTCGCCCACAGGCGCTCGTCGCTCTGGCTCATCGGCTGCTGGCCCGCGTACTGCTGCGGGGGATAGCCGGGCTGGGCCGGGTAGGCAGGCGGCGCGCCGGGCGGTGGGGCGTACTGCCCGGGCTGCTGCTGGTAGCCGGCCTGCGGGGGTTGCCCGTAGCCCAGTTGGGGCTGCTGGGCATAGCCACCCTGCTGCGGAGGCTGCGCGTAGCCCTGTTGCGGCGGCTGCTGGTACGGCTGCTGCGCGTACGGCGGCGGGCCCGACTGCTGGAAGCCCGGCTGCTGGTAGCCGGGCTGCTGGTGGCCCGACTGCTGATAGCCGCCCTGCGGCGCCTGGTCGTTGCCCTGCGGGGCAGGGCCGGCCGAGGAGTCGTCGAACAGCGCGGAATCACCGTCGGCCCCCTGAGCGGAAGAACCCTGCGCGACGTTGTCGCGCGCAGGCTCGTCCGGCCGATCTGGCGTGGTTGAGGTCATACCCAAAAGGCTAGCCCCCAGCCGCGTCGCAACAGAGCTTATTTAGCCTGACTTGCGAAGATGCCCGTAATCCTCGTCGCGCGGGACCGCGTAGTCGTCGCCGTCGTCCTCGTCGCCGTAGTCGTCGGGGTCGGCGTCCTCGTCGTCCTCGACGAGATCCGCGTACGCCGCCGGCACCTGGTATTCGTCACCGCGGAGCTCGCGCTCCAGCGACGAGAAATCGGTGTGTGTCGAGCGGTACTTGAGTTCGCGAGCGACCTTGGTCTGCTTCGCTTTGGCACGGCCGCGCCCCATAGTGGGTCGACCCCCTCGCACTTGTCTGCCGGCGTGGCCGGCGCAATTGGTCAATGTCGTGAGACACAGGCTACCCAATGGCGGGAGACGCGCAAACCGGGCCGGGCCGCGCGGTCAGCCCGGATGCACCCCGAACAGGCTCACCCGATCTCGAGTACCCGACCCGCTCGGCGCCGCTCCCCCGCAGACCCAGGCCGCCAATCCCCGCCGGTGCAGCAACTCGATCGCCCGGTCGGCCTCGGCCGCCGGCAGCAGCACGACCATGCCGACGCCCAGGTTCAGGGTGGCCTCCAGATCGGGCACCGGAACAGCACCGACCTGCCGGACCAGCTCGAAGATCGGCGCCGGCCGCCACGTACCGCGATCGATCCGGACCTCGACCGCCGGCGGCACCACCCGGGCGAGGTTGTTCGCCAGCCCTCCGCCGGTGATGTGACTCACCGCATGCACCTCGACCGCGTCGATCAAGGCGAGGATGTCACGGCTGTAGATCCGGGTCGGGACCAGCAGCTCCTCACCCAGGGTCCGGCCCAGCTCGGGCACGTGACGCTCGACCGACCAGCCCGCCCCTTCGAAGAACACGTGCCTGACCAGGGAGTATCCGTTCGAGTGCAGACCCGAGGACCCGATCGCCAGGGCCACGTCACCGGCCACCACCCGCTCGGCGCCGAGGATCTCCTCCCGCTCGACCACCCCGGTGGCAGCGCCGGCGACGTCGTACTCCTCGGGGTCGAGCAGCCCGGGATGCTCCGCGGTCTCCCCGCCGATCAGTGCGCAGCCGGCCTCGACGCAGGCGGCGGCGATCCCCGCGACGACCGCCGCGATCCGCTCCGGCACCACCCGGCCGCAGGCGATGTAGTCGGTCATGAACAGCGGCTCGGCCCCGCACACCACCAGGTCGTCGACCACCATCCCGACCAGGTCGAAACCGATCGTGTCGTGCACGTCCATCCGCTGAGCGATGGCGACCTTGGTGCCGACGCCGTCGGTCGAGGTGGCGAGCACCGGGTGCGACATCCGGGCCAGTGGCGCGGCGTCGAACAGGCCGGCGAAACCGCCCAGGCCGCCGATCACCTCGGGCCGGCGGGTCTTGGCGACCCAGTCCTTCATCAGCTCGACCGCGCGGTCGCCGGCCTCGATGTCGACCCCGGCGGCGGCGTACGCCGAGGGTCGCGGTTCGGCCGTCATGGCCGGGTCAGCGCGTCGGCGGCGCCGACCCCGGCGACCGCGGTGAGCAGCCCGTCGGGGTCGACGTGCACGGCGGCGTCGTCGGGCTGCTTCTCCTCCAGCACGTGCTTGCCGCGCCGGTCGACGACCGGCAGCGGCACCGGGTAGACGCCGTCGAAGCAGGCCCGGCACAGGTTGTCGGCCGGCAACGTGGTGGCCGCGACCAGGCCGTCCAGCGAGACGTAGCCGAGGGAGTCGGCGCCGAGCGAGCGGCAGATCTCCTCGGTCGACAATCCGGTGGCGATCAGCTCGGCCCGGGTGGCGAAGTCGATGCCGTAGAAGCACGGCCACTTCACCGGCGGTGAGGAGATCCGGACATGTACCTGCGCCGCCCCGGCCTCGCGCAGCATCCGGACCAGGGCGCGCTGGGTGTTCCCCCGCACGATCGAGTCGTCCACCACGACCAACCGCTTGCCGCCGATCACGTCGCGTAGCGGGTTCAGCTTGAGCCGGATGCCCAGCTGCCGGATGGTCTGGCTGGGCTGGATGAACGTCCGCCCGACGTAGGAGTTCTTGACCAGACCCACGCCGTACGGGATGCCGGACTGCTCGGCGTAGCCGATCGCCGCCGGTGTGCCCGACTCGGGCACCGGAATCACCAGGTCCGCCTCCACCGGGTGCTCTCGGGCCAGCGTCCGGCCGACCTCGACCCGCACGGCGTGCACCCGGCGATCGGAGATGGTCGTGTCGGGCCGGGCCAGATAGACGTACTCGAAGATGCAGCCCTTCGGCTCCGGCGTCGCGAACTGGCGGCTGCGCAGGCCGGTGGCGTCGATCGCGATCAGCTCACCGGGCTTGATCTCGCGGATGAACGAGGCACCGACGATGTCGAGCGCGGCCGTCTCGCTGGCGACCACCCAGCCGCGTTCCAGCCGGCCCAGCACGAGCGGGCGGATGCCCTGCGGGTCGCGCGCCGCGTACACCGTCTCCTCGTCCATGAAGACCAGGCTGAAGGCGCCGCGCAGGTGCGGCAGCACCTCCATCGCCGCCTCCTCGGTGGTGCCGTCGAAGGTGGCCAGCAAGGCGGTGATCAAGGCGGTATCGGTGGTCGGCTCGTTGGCCAGCGCACCCGGCACCAGGGACTGGCTCTCGGTGTCGCGTTCGGCAAGCCACGCCTTCAGTTCGAGGGCGTTGGTGAGATTTCCATTGTGACCGAGCGCGATGCCGCCGGTCGCGGTCGGCCGGAACGTCGGCTGGGCGTTCATCCACACGCTGGCGCCGGTGGTGGAGTAGCGGCAGTGGCCGACGGCGAGGTAGCCCTTGAGCGAGTTGAGGTCGGGCTCCTCGAAGACCTGGGAGACCAGGCCCATCTCTTTCATCACCAGGGTCCGGTTGCCGTCGCTGACGGCGATGCCGGCGGATTCCTGGCCGCGGTGCTGGAGGGCGTAGAGACCGAAATAGGTGAGCTTCGCGACTTCCTCGCCGGGAGCCCATACCCCGAAGACGCCACAGGCGTCCTGCGGGCCTTTGTCTTGTGGATCCAGGTCGTGGGTCAGGAGACCATCACCGCGGCGCACGGCCTCATGCTATCCCGGCCGGCCCGCTCACCCTCGACTCTCGTGACCGGGCTCACACCCTCTTCTTGTGTGGGCTCGCGCTCGCTGCGCGCCTCCAGACGCTGACTTTCTCCCTCGCTCGCAGCCCAGGCACCCCGCCGCTGCCGCCGGCCTGGCGCGGGCTGCTCGTTCGGTCGGAAGACAGCGCCCGGCGCTTCGCTTGCCGACGCTCGCCCACCCTCGTCTCGTGTGGGCTCGCGCTCGCTGCGCGCCTCCAGACGCTGACTTTCTCCCTCGCTCGCAGCCCAGGCACGCCGCCGCTGCCGCCGGCCTGGCGCGGGCTGCTCGTTCGGTCGGAAGACAGCGCCCGGCGCTTCGCTTGCCGACGCTCGCCCACCTAGGCCCGCGTTGACCGCACCGGAAGGATCTACTTCTTCTCGCGCCAGACGCGCTCGAACGGGAGCCGCCAGGCGTGCGGGGCGATCAGCTGGTGGATGGCGTTCGGGCCCCACGAGCCCGGCGGATACATCTTCACCGGCGGCGGGTCGGCCAGCAGCGGGGCGCTGCGCTCCCACAGGCTCTCGATGCCCTCGGCGGTGGTGAACAGGGTGTGATCGTCGCGCATCGCGTCCATGATGAGCCGCTCGTACGCCTCCAGCACGTCGGCCGCCCGGTCGGTCTCCTGGGTGGAGAACTGCATCGACAGCTTGTCCAGCTTCATCCCCGGCCCCGGGCGCTTGCCGTAGAACGACAAGGACACCTTCGACTCGTCGGCGAGATCGAAGGTCAGGTGGTCTGGACCCTGCTGGCCGACCCCGGAGCCGGGCGGGAACATCGACTTCGGCGCCTCCTTGAACGCGATCGAGATGATCCGCTGCCCCTCGGCCATCCGCTTGCCGGTCCGCAGATAGAACGGCACCCCGGCCCAGCGCCAGTTGTCGATGCCGACCTTGAGCGCGATGAAGGTCTCGGTGTCGGAGTCCCGGGCGACGCCGTCCTCGTCGCGATACCCGGTGTACTGCCCGCGGACCACGTTGCGGGTGTCGATGGGCAGCATCGAGCGGAAGACCTTGTTCTTCTCCTCGCTGATCGCGCGCGGTTCCAGCGCGGTCGGCGGCTCCATCGCCACGAAGGCCAGCACCTGGAACAGGTGGGTGACGATCATGTCCTTGAACGCGCCGGTCGCTTCGTAGAAGCTCGCCCGACGGTCCAGCCCGAGCTTCTCGGGTATGTCGATCTGGATGTGGTCGATGAACTGGCGGTTCCAGATCGGCTCGAACAGCCCGTTGCCGAACCGAAAGGCAAGGATGTTCTGAGCCGCCTCCTTGCCCAGGAAGTGGTCGATCCGGAAGATCTGGTCCTCGCGGAACGTCTCGTGCACCTGGTCGTTCAGCCGGATCGCGGATGCGAGGTCGGTGCCGAACGGCTTCTCCATCACCACCCGCGAGTTCTCCACCAGCTTCGCCTCGCGCAGGGTGTTGATCACGGCCGGCGCGGCGACCGGCGGCACGCTCATGTAGTGCAGCATCGGCACGTTGCCGCCGAGCCGCTCCTCCGACCGGGCCACGGCCGCGGCGAGCCCCTCCGCGCCGGCGGAGGTCGGCACGTAGTGCAGCTTCCCGGCGAACTGCTCCCACTGCTCCTTGGTCAGCGGCCGGTGGCTGAACTCCGACAGCGCCTGGTTGGCGAACCCCTGGAACGCCTCGTCGCTCAGATCCTCCAGCGACGTGCCGATCACCTCGATGTCGGGCGCCAGCGCCGACAGGGCCAGGTGGGCCAGACCGGGCAGGAGCTTGCGCCGGGACAGGTCGCCGGTCGCGCCGAACAGCACGATCACGTGGGGCGGGAGCTGGTCCACCGGCACCCGTGGGCGTGCTCCGGGCGCAGGGTAGGCCACCGTCTGTGCGTGAGAGTCGGGCACGGGGGTGACTCTGCCATCCCTGTGTAACGCCGACAACCCGGGGTGCTCAGGACCCGGCGGCGACCTCGACGTGCGGTCTGGACTGCCACAGCGCCCACTCACCGCTGACCGTGCTCGCGGTCCGCAGCAGCACGGGGAGGTGTCGCGACAGCAAATCCTCGGTGCTGGTCTCGGCGGCATGGACGGTCACGTTCATCGCCGCCAACACCCGGCCCGCGCCGTCGCGCACCGGGGCCGCCACCGAGCGCACGCCGGGCGCCAGCTCCTCGTCGGCGAGAGCCCAGCCGCGGGCCCGGATCTGGCTCAGCTCGGCGGTCAGCGCGGCCCGCGGCACGTCTCCCACCCCGGTGAGCCCCGACCGGGTCGGCTGGCTCAGCACGGCGGCCAGCGCGGCCGGGTCCAGATCGGCGAGCAGCACCTTGCCTTGGGACGTGACCGCGGCCGGGAACCGGCTGCCGATATCCACCCGCAGCGCGATGATCTTCGGCACCGACACCCGCGCGACGTAGACGATGTCCGAGCCGTCCAGCTGCGCCATCGACGAGGACTCCCCGGTCTGCCGGACCAGGGCCTCCAGGTGCGGCCGGGCGATCCCCCACAGCCCGAGGGACGAGGCGTAGGCGATGCCCAGCTCCAGCACCCGAGGGGTCAGGGCGAAACTGCCCTCGTCGGAGCGGACGTAGCCCAGCTCCTGCAGGGTCAGCAGCAGGCGGCGCGCGGTCGGCCGGGCCAGCCCGGACACCGCCGCCACCTCGCTGAGGCTCATCTGCGGATGTCGGGCATCGAACGCGGACAAGATGTCGAGGCCGCGGGCCAGCGCCTCGACGAAGTCCGGACCCTCGCCCCGTCCCGCCACCGCCACCTCTCCATCAGCACTCGAACTGTCGGGTCATGCCCCCGCGCCAGTCGGCTCACCGAAGATCGTCCCACGAGCGCCGCGGGTGGCATCGGACTTGAAGTCGGTGTACGTATACGGGTTGTCCAGGATCGAGTCGCCCGCCGGCATCTCCGGGTTCATCCCGGCCCGCCAGACGTCGTCGCCCATCTCCGAGATCAAGTGCTCGACCGTGGCTTCCGCGTCGCGGCGAAGCGTCGCGAGATCCGCCCCGACCAGCCGGTGCTCGTGCTTCACCACCTCGCCGCCGACCACCACGGTCTGGACGTCACCGCGCTGGGCCTGGAAGGCGACGTGGCCGTACGGGTTCAGCAGCGGGAAGCTGACCGGGGAGTTCTCGTTCCTGATCACGATCAGGTCGGCGGTCTTGCCCACCTCCAGGCTGCCGAGATCCGGACGGCGCACCGCGCGGGCACCCCCGCGGGTCGCCCAGTGCACGACCTGCTCGGCGCGGAGGCTGGACTGGGTCACGGTGTCGCCCTTGGCATGCGCCTCCAGATGCTCGCGCGCGCGGTCCGCGCCGAGGGTCGTGCGCATCGCCGAGAACAGGTCGCCGCTCCACCAGACGCTGGTGTCGTTGGACAGGGAGACGTCGATGCCGTGCCGGCGGACCTGCCAGGTGGGCGGGTAGCCCTGGCCGGCGCTCTGCTCGGACTCGGTGGAGACCGAGATCGAGCCGCCGGTGGCCGCGATCCGCTGGTAGGAGTCCGTGGTCAGCGTGGCGGCGTGGACGTACACCGTGTTCTCGTCGGCGAAGCCACCCTCGTGCATCTGCCGGATCCCGGTGTCGTTGGTGGCGCCCCAGACCCCGGCGTGGGTGGTCACCGGCAGGCCGAGCTCGCGGGCGACCTCGAACGCCGCCCGCTCGGGGAAGTTCGGATCGCCGGTGACGTCGAACGCCAGCTGGACGCCCATCCGGTCGTCGCCGGAGTCGCGCAGATCGGTGAGGAAGCGCTGCACCTCAGGCTGCGCGGTCCACTCCCAGGGACCGGCCTGGATGTTGCCGTACGCCAGCACGAACCGGCCGCGGGTCTCTCGTAGCCCGTCCACCGCAGCCTGGGCATGCTCGACGCTCTGCAACCCGTGTGACCAGTCCAGCGTGGTCGTCACGCCAGCCTCCAGCGCCTCCCAGGCGCTGATCGCGTTGCCCACCCGCATGTCCTGCGGCCGGAACCGCCGGCCGTGCTCGAGGTAGTACCAGACGAAGTACTGGGTCAGCGTCCAGTCGGCGCCGTAGGCGCGCATCGCGCTCTGCCACATGTGCCGATGGGTGTCGATCATGCCCGGCATCACGATGCCACCATGTGCGTCGATCTCGTACGCGTCCGGCGGAGACTCCACCCCGGCGCCGACCGCGGCGATCTTCCCGTCGACGACCACCACGTCGCCACCTACCAGCACCTGGTGCGCATCGTCCATCACCAATACGGTGCCGCCGCGCACCACCAGCGGCAGACCGGCCTCCGGAACGGGCTCCACTACAGCGTCGCTCATGACTCCCCCTCGAGTAGACCCCGCCCGCCGACGGGGCCGGACATCTGTCCGTATAGCGGTCGAACGACTCCACACTGCCCCGCGGCCATGGTGGTGTCAAGGAATCGCATCGCTCGAACCGTTGACACACGGAAGCCTCGGATGAATGATCGATTCGACCATGTACGGACGAGTGTCCGTAGAGCGGACATTATCTCGACCATCGGAGCAACCACGGTGACCGACCCCGATCCCGGCGACCGGCCCAGCGGACCACTCGCCGGTCTGCTGGTGGCCGACTTCTCCCGGATCCTCGCCGGCCCCTACGCGACGATGCTGCTGGCCGACCTCGGAGCCGAGGTGATCAAGGTCGAGGGGCCCACCGGGGACGACACCCGCACCTGGCAACCCCCGGTTCGCGACGGCGTCTCCACCTACTACCTCGGCGTCAACCGCAACAAGCGCTCGATCGTGCTCGACCTGAAGACCGCCGAGGACGCCGCGCTCGCCCGTGAGCTCGCCGGCCGGGCCGACGTCGTGATCGAGAACTTCCGGCCGGGCGGCCTGCGCCGGTTCGGGCTGGACTACCCGACCGTGTCCGCTGCGAACCCGAAGGTCGTCTATGCGTCGATCTCCGGGTTCGGCAGCGGCGAGCAGGGCGCCGCACTGCCCGGCTACGACCTGATCGTGCAGGCCATCTCCGGGCTGATGAGCCTGACCGGCGATCCGGACGGGCCGCCCTATCGGGCCGGCATCTCGGTCTTTGACGTGATGGCCGGACTGCACGCCACCATCGGCATCCTGGCGGCGCTGCACAAGCGGCACGAGACCGGCCTGGGCCAGCAGGTCGAGGTCAACCTGCTGTCCTCGGCGCTGTCGGGCCTGGTGAACCACTCCAGCGCCGTCGTCGCCGGCGGCGTCGTCCCGTTCCGGATGGGCAACTCCCACCCCAGCCTGTTTCCCTACGAGCCGCTCCCCTGCGCGGACGGGGACCTGATCATCACCGCCGGCAACGACGGCCAGTTCCGCAAGCTGTGCGAGGTTATCGGCGCTCCTGAGCTGATCGGCGACCCGCGCTTCGCGCACAACCAGGACCGCACCGCCCATCGAGACGAACTCCGGCCGCTGCTCGTCGCGCGGCTGGCCACCCGGACCAAGCAGGAGTGGTTCCGCGACATCATCGCGGCCGGCGTGCCGTGCGGCCCGATCAACACCCTCGACGCCGGGGTCGCGTTCGCCGAGGAGATCGGCCTGGATCCGGTGGTCGAGGTCGGCGAGGGTCCGGCGATGGTGCCCAGCGTCCGGAATCCGATCACGTTCTCCGCCGACCCGGTGGACTATCGGCTGCCGCCGCCGGGTCTGGACGAGCACGGCGCCGAGATCCGGGAGTGGCTGGCATCGTGACGGACTCAGAGCTACCTTCCCCGACGTCGCCGTCTTTCCCGACGTCCTTGGGAACGTCCGACGCCGATCGGATCCGGCTGCTCGGCCGCGACCTGACCGCGGAGCTGATGGGCCAGGTCTCGTTCGCCGAGCTTGCCTATTGGATGGTCACGCTCCGCCGTCCGAACCCGGGTCAGACCCGGGTGCTGGAGGCGGTGCTGGTCGCGCTGGCCGATCACGGCTTCACCCCGACCGCGATCGCTGCCCGCGTGACCTACCTGTCCGCGCCGGACTCGCTGCAGGGTGCGATCGCCGCCGGCCTGCTGGGTGGCGGCTCGCGCTTCCTCGGCGTGACCGAGGACTGCGGCAGCTATCTGCACGAGGCGCTGGAGGCGTACGGCGGACCGGTCCCCTCCGACGACGCCGGCTGGGATGCGCTCGCGCTGGAGACCGTGCGCACCACCCGGGCGGCGAAGCGCTTCGTGCCCGGCCTCGGCCACCCGGTGCACAAGCAGGGCGACCCGCGGACCCCCGTGCTGGTCGGGATCGCCCGGGACGCCGACTGCTACGGCCCCCACCTCGCGCTGTTCGAGGCGATCGGCCGCGTCCATGATCAGGTTCTGGGCCGGCAGCTGCCGCTGAACGGCGCCGGCGTGTGTGGTGCCGCGCTGGCCGACATCGGCATCCCGGTGCCGATGTTGCGTGGTTTCGCTCTGCTGGCCCGGTGCGCGGGCCTGCTCGGCCAGCTCGCCGAGGAGCAGCGACGACCGATCGGGATGGACGTCTACCTGACCGTCGACCGCAACGCCACCTACGTCGAACCCGAGCTCGATAACTGAACCCAGAAAGGAGAACCGGGCCGATGGCCACCATCGCAGCCGTGATCGCGTCGACGCATCACCCGTTCTACTATCGCGCGAGCACCGCAACCGGCGCGGACCGGCCGCCGTTCGCCGACGAGTGGGTCGCCAAGATCGAGACCTTCCGGGAGACCCTGACCCGGGCCCGGCCGGACGTGCTGGTGATGGTGGGCAGTGATCACTTCCACCAGCTGTGGCTGGACAACATGCCGCAGTTCCTGGTCGGCAAGGCACCGTTCTTCGACGGCAACTGGCACAACGAGGAGCGAGAGTTCGGCCTGCCCCGCTTCCACTTCCGCGGTCAGGAGGACTTGGCCACGCACATCCTGCGCAACGGGCTGGACAAGAACTTCGACCTGGCGTTCAGCAACGAGCTGCGGATCGACCACTCGATCACCTGTCCGATCATCACCCTGCGGCCGGAGGCGGACCTGCCGATCGTCCCGATCTACACCAACATCTTCGCCCCGCCGCTGCCCCGGCCGCAGCGCTTCGTCGACCTCGGCATCGCGATCCGGGAGCTGGTGGAGAGCTGGCCGTCGCAGCTGCGGGTCGCGATCATCGGCACCGGTCATCTGTCGCTCGAGCTGGGCGGGCCGCGGCAGTTCGGACCGCACGGCCCCGATCCGGAGTTCGACCGCAAGGCGGTCGAGTGGATCGCCACCGGCGACCTCGACGGCTGCCTGCGGGAGGTGACCCTGGACAGCCTGCACGCCCCGGGCAACGCGACCCACGGTTTCATGGACTTCATGCTGATGATGGGCGTCGCCGGGGCCGGGCGGGCCGCCGATCATGTCGACTCGCTCGACCTGTTCCACACCATGGAGGCGTACTTCACCTGGTATCCGGAAGGAGCCCCGGCATCATGAGTCGGTATCTGCTGGACAAGTTCCTTTATACCGTCGACCGGGACCCGGAACTGACCGAGCGCTACCGCGAGGACCCGGCCGGGACGGTCGAATGGTGGGAGGCCGAGCGGGCCAACGTGATCTTGAACTGTCACGCCGACGAGCGCAGCACCTGGCTGGCGTTCACCGCCGAGGAACGCGAGGCGCTGGCCGGCCACGATCACGTGAAGCTGTTCGAGCTCGGCGCCCACCCGTTCCTCACCCTGACCCTGTTCATCGCGATGTTCGAGCGCGACCACGGTCCGCTGGAGTACCAGATCGCCTATGCCCGCGCGATGGACCACCTCCGGCTGCCCTACCCGGACATCGCGACATGAGGGCCGCCGTCCTGCACCGGCACGGCGGGCCACCGGCGTACGAGGATCGAGACGAGCCCGTGCCGGTCGACGGCCGCGCCCTGGTCCGGGTGAGCGCCGCGCCGATCGTGCCACTGGACCTGCTCTGCGCCAGCGGTATGTCCTACTTCGGCCCGCCCGCGCTGCCGTACGTTCCGGGGGTGCAGGGCGTCGGCACCGTGCTCGACTCGGCGGTGCTCGCGGAGGGCACCCGGGTCTGGTTCGCCACCACGGCAGGGATGGCGCCCGGCGACGGCTCGATGTCGCAGCGCTGCGTGGTCGCGTCCGACGACCTCGTCCCGATCGAGGCCCCGCTGGGCGACGCCGAGGTCGCCGCGGTCGGCACCTCCGGGGTCGCGGCCTGGATGTCGCTGACCTGGCGGGCGTGCCTTCGCGACGGGGAGAACGTGATCGTGCTCGGCGCGTCGGGGATGGTGGGCCGGACCGCCGTCGCCTCCGCCCGGGCGCTGGGCGCGGGCCGGGTGGTGGCGGTCTGCCGCACCGACACGGCGCGCGAGGGTCTGGTCGCGGCCGGGGCCGACGACGTGCTGGCCACTGGCGACGACATCGACCCGACGTCCCTCACCGGGCAGATCCGGGAGGCGCTCGGCGCCCCGGCGGACGTGGTGATCGACCCGGTCTTCGGGCCGGCCGCGACCGCCGCGGCGGCCGCACTCGGGCCCGGCGGCCGGCTGGTCAACCTCGGCGGATCGGCCCACGACGTGGCCGAGTTCTCCTCCGCCGTGCTGCGCGGCCGGACCATCGCGATCCTCGGCTACACCAACAACGCGCTGAGCGCCGAGCAGCGGGCCGACGCGCTGCGTTCGGTGCTGGACGTGGTCGCTCGGCGCCCGAACCTGCTGACCTCGCGCCGGTTCCCGGCGCAGCGCTGCGCCGAGGCGTGGGCCGCCGCCGGGTCCGGAGGCAGCCGGGTGGTGCTGGAGTTCTAGCGGGAGTCCGCGAGCTCGGCCAGGCCGCCGAGCAGCAGCGTCTCGGCGAGAGCCGCCTTGCGCAGGTCGCCGAGGTGCACCGACTCGTCCACGCCGTGCATCCGCGAGTCCGGGTCGCAGACCGCCGTGACCAGCACCGTCGCCGCCGGGAACGCCTGCTGGAACTCGGCGACCATCGGGATCGAGCCGCCCTGACCCATCTCCACGACCTCGGTGCCCCAGGCCCGGGCGAAGGCGGCGCGGGCGACGTCCGCGATCGGCCCGGTGGCGGCGATCCGGCTCGGCTGCCCCGTGTCCCCCGGGTGCACGGTGACCCGGGCGCCCCAGGACGCATGACTCTCCAGGTGCTCGGTCAGCCGGGCCAGCGCGCGCTGAGCGTCGTCGCCGGGTGCGAGCCGTAGGCTGATCTTGGCTCGCGCCGACGGGATGATCGTGTTCGACGCCTGCGCGATCGGCGTGGTGTCCAACGCGATCACCGCGATCGCCGGCTTGCACCAGAGCCGGTCGACCACGCTGCCGTCGCCGATGAAGTCGACCCCGTCCAGCAGCCCGGTTTCGGCGCGCAGCCGCGCTTCGTCATAGGCCAGGTCGGGCGGCTCGCTGGTCGCGAGCCCTGCCACGGCGACGTTGCCGCGCTCGTCGTGCAGGGTCGCGAGCAACCGGCACAGGGTGGTCAGCGCGTCGGGCACGACGCCGCCGAAGCCGCCGGAGTGGATGCCGTGGTCGAGCGTGCGCACCTCGACGACGCAGTCGACCAGCCCGCGCAGCGAGGTGGTGAAGCTGGGTCGCCCGACGCCCCAGTTCCACGAGTCGGCGATGACGAAGACGTCGGCGGCCAGCGCGTCCCGGTTCTCGGCGAGCAGGGCGCCGAGCGTCGGCGAGCCGACCTCTTCCTCGCCCTCGACGAACAGCGTCACGCCGACCGGCGGGTGCCCGTCGTACGCCCGAAGCGCCGCCAGGTGGACCGCGATGCCCCCTTTGTCGTCACCCGACCCGCGGCCGTACAGCCTGCCGTCACGCTCCTCGGGCGCGTACGGCGGACTGGTCCACTGCGCCGGGTCGCCCTCCGGCTGGACGTCGTGGTGGGCGTACAGGCAGACCGTCGGCATTCCCTCGGGCGCCGGGAACCGCCCGATCACCGCGGGTGCACCGGCAGCGGCGGACACGGTTCGCACGTCCGGGCAGCCGGCCGCGCGGAACCGCTCGGCGACCTGCTCCGCCGAGCGGGCCACCTCGCCCGCGCGGGCGGGATCGGCGCTGACGGACTCGATCGCCACCAGCTGCTCGAGGTCGGCCAGGACGCCGGGCAGGACGTCGTCGATGCGTTGCTCGGGATCGATTGTCGTCACGGGCTGACCATACCGACCCGACGGGTGTAACTTTCTGTCGCCGCGAGTCGTTCGACCCGCAGATTCTTGCCGATCGAGAAGGTACGCATGACCCATCCGACCGTGAACCAGCGGACAGCCGTTCGGCTGCTCCAGGACGCCTTCAACTACGTCGTCGAGACGCAGCAGGACAACATCGCCGCCGCCGCCCAGCTCGTCGTCGCCTCGTTCGACGCAGGCGGCATCATCCAGGTGTTCGGCACCGGGCACTCCCGCAGCTTCGCGATGGAGATCGCCGGTCGGGCCGGTGGCCTGGTCCCCGCCAACAAGATCTCGCTGACCGACCTGGTTTTCCTGGGCGGCGACGAGCCGGCCAGCGCCAACGACCCGCTGCTGGAGCGGGATCCGTCGATGATCGGCCGGCTGCTCGCGCTGCAGGGCGTGAACCCGGCCGACGTCTTCATCATCTGCTCCAACTCCGGCGGCAACGGCTCGACCGTCGAGCTGGCCTCGCGGGTCAAGGCGCACGGCCACCCGCTGATCGCGGTGACCTCGCTGCAGCACACCACGAAGATCACCTCGCGGCACCCCAGCGGCAAGCGGCTGTTCGAGCTGGCTGACGTCGTCATCGACAACGGCGGGGTGTTCGGCGATGCGGCGCTGAAGCTGCCGGCCCACAACGGGGACACCCCGGTGGCGATCACCGCCACCTCGACGGTGACGTCCGCGCTGATTGCGCAGATGCTGGCGACCGAGGTCTGCGGGCTGTTGCTCGAGGCCGGCCACGAGGTGCCGGTGCTGGTCTCCGCCAACGTGCCGGGCGGCGACGAGCACAACAACGAGCTCCGGGCCCGGTTCTCCGACCGGGTGCACAGCGCTCCGTAGGGTCTCAGGGCTGGTACGGCGGGGCGACGCCCCAGCCCCAGTGCGGGACCGGAGCGTCCTCGACGACATCGGCGTCGATCGCCGAGTTGTGCAGGGCGAGCCGGGTCCCCCACTCGACGTAGCCCATGAACGCCGCCCGGAACTCCGGGTCCGCGGGCAGCCCAGCGTCGTCCGCGGCCAGGCTCATCAGGGTCGCGAACGCCAGCCGCTCCTCCGCCGTGATCTGCAGGCCGCGGTGGTGGGCCAGCATCGCCGGGTAGCCACCGAGATTGCGGGTGTAGCCGTCCGCTCCGCCGAAGACCTCGATCCACCACCGCACGACATGGTCGCGGTGGTCTCGGCTCACCCCGCCGGGGAACAGCCGGTCGAACCGGTGGTCCTGCTCGACCCGGTCGTAGAACGCCTCGATCAGACGCCGGAAGGCGTCGTCACCGCCCGCCCAGGCATGCAGGCTCGGGACCTCATCCGCCATCCGGACCTCCCGTGACGCGTAATGATGTAATCATCGCACGCCGGGAGCAAGCTGATCAGATGCCGAGCGCCTCCCGGATCGGTGCACGCCAGGTGGCGCGCAGATCGGCCAGCGACAGGCTGAACTGACCGGCGACGCCGATCGTCGGATCCTCGGTCCCGGCGACCCGCCCGAGCCGGGTCAGCGCCACGCCGTGCTCGCCGGCCAGTGCCTCGAGGTCGGCGAGCGACTCCTCGGGGAGCGAGACCAGCACCCGCCCGGCGCTCTCGGAGAACAGCGCGACGAACGGATCCGCATCCTCCGGTAGCGCGATCTCGGCCCCGAATCCCTTGCGCAGCGAGGATTCGACGATTGCCTGGGCCAGCCCGCCATCGGCGAGATCATGGGCACTGGACAGCAGCGAGCGGTGCGCGGCGGCGATCAACACCTCGGCCAGCCGCTGCTCGTGATCGAGGTCGACCACCGGCGGACGGCCGCCGAGATGGCCGTGCACGACGTCGGCCCAGACCGATCCGGCCAGTTCGTCTCGGGTCTCCCCCAGCTGGACGACCACGTCGCCCTCGGCGGAGAAGCCGATCGGCGTCCTCTTCGCGACATCGTCGATCACGCCGAGCACCCCGACCACCGGGGTCGGCAGGATCGCCACGCTGCCGGTCTGGTTGTAGAAGCTCACGTTGCCGCCGGTGACCGGAGTGCCGAGCGCCTTGCACCCGTCGACGAGACCGGCGATGGCCTCGGTGAACTGCCACATCACGGCCGGATCCTCGGGAGAGCCGAAGTTGAGGCAGTCGGTGATCGCGACCGGCCGGGCGCCGGAGGTCGCCACGTTGCGATAGGACTCGGCCAGCGCGAGCTGCGCACCGACGTACGGATCGAGGAAGGCGAACCGGCCGTTGCAGTCGGTGGCCAGCGAGACGCCGAGCCCGGTCTGCTCGTCGATCCGGAGTAGACCGGCGTCCTCCGGCTGGGCGAGAACGGAGTTGCCGCGGACGTACCGGTCGTATTGGTCGGTGACCCACGACTTGTCGCACAGGTTCGGCGAGCCGACCAGCCGGAGCAGCGTCTCGGCGAGATCGTCGCCGGTGGCCGGCCGGGCCAGCGCGTCGACGCCGTCGGCCTGGACGACGTCCTGCCAGTCCGGGCGGGCGTACGGCCGGGAGTAGACCGGGCCGTCGTGCGCCACCGAGCGCGGCGGCACGTCCACCACGGTCTCGCCGTGCCAGTCGATGATCAGGTGATCACCGTCGGTGACCTCGCCGATCACCGTCGCCTGCACGTCCCACTTCTCGCAGATGGCCAGGAACTCCACGACGTGCCGTGGCTCGACGACAGCCATCATCCGTTCCTGGGACTCGCTCATCAAGATCTCTTCGGGGCTGAGCGTGGGGTCGCGTAGCGGTACCAGGTCGAGGTCGACGTGCATCCCGCCGTCGCCGGCGCTGGCCAGCTCCGAGGTGGCACAGGACAGTCCGGCCCCGCCCAGGTCCTGGATGCCGGCGACGACCTTGGCCGCGAACAGCTCGAGGGTGCACTCGATCAGCAGCTTCTCCATGAACGGGTCGCCGACCTGGACGCTCGGCCGCTTCGCCGGGCCGTCCGCGTCGAAAGTCTCGCTGGCCAGCACCGAGACACCGCCGATGCCGTCGCCGCCGGTGGCGGCGCCGTACAAGATCACCTGGTTGCCCAGCCCGGACGCCTTGGCCAGATGGAGATCCTCGTGCCGCAGCACACCGACGCAGAGCGCGTTCACCAGCGGATTGCCGGCGTAGGTCGCATCGAACACCACCTCGCCGCCCACATTCGGCAGGCCGAGGCAGTTGCCGTACCCGCCGACGCCGGCAACGATTCCCGGCATCACCCGGGCGGTGTCCGGCGCGTCGAGCGGGCCGAACCGCAACGGGTCCATCACCCCGATCGGCCGCGCGCCCATGGCCAGGATGTCGCGGACGATGCCGCCCACTCCGGTGGCCGCACCCTGATAGGGCTCGACGAAGCTCGGGTGGTTGTGCGACTCGATCTTGAACGTGACCGCGTAGCCCTGGCCGATGTCCAGCACGCCCGCGTTCTCGCCGATGCCGGCCAGCAGCTTGCCGATCGGGGTCTCCGGCGGCAGCTCGCCGAACCGGCGCAGGTGCACCTTGGACGACTTGTACGAGCAGTGCTCCGACCACATCACCGAGTACATGGCGAGCTCTGCCGAGCTCGGCCGGCGGCCCAGGATGTCGCGAATCCGCTCGTACTCGTCGGGTTTCAGACCGAGCTCGGCCCAGGGCTGGGTCGTCTCGGGGGTTCGGGCAGCGTGCTCGACCGTGTCCACCACGCGCGCAAGGCTACCGGGCGCAATTGCTCGGCTGTGTAGGTTGATCCACCGTGAGCAGACCGCGCCTGGTGGACGTCGCCGCGCGGGCGGGAGTGTCGCGGACGACCGCGTCGGCCGCGCTGAGCGGCGGCGGCCGGATCGGCGAGGACACCCGGCAGCACGTGCTCGCGATCGCCGCCGAGATGGGCTACGAGATCAACCGACAGGCCCAGAACCTGCGGATCCAGCGGGCCGGCGCGATCGGGGTGTACGTCCCCCCGGACGCCACCGGCTACGAGTACTACCTCGCGTTCGCCTTCGGGGTCGTGGACGAGGCGATGCGCCGCGAGACCCCCGTCGTGCTGATCCCGAACGGCAGCACCGAGGCGTCCCTGGCCCGCGACCACGTCGACGGCTACATCGTCATCGACGCCCTCGACGACGACCCGCAGCTACGCCGGATCCTGGCCACCGGAAAGCCGGTCGTCTCCGCCGAGCCGCTGCCCGATGGGGTCGCAGCCGCTGCCGGCACGGTGTCGTTCGACCACGAGCAGGGCACCATCGCGCTGCTGGACCATCTGGCGGCCAGCGGCGCCCGCCGGATCGGCCTGATCAGTCCACCGCTGAACACCTCCTGGGCCCGACAGATCAACGCGGCGTACGACCGCTGGTGCACCGGCCACGACCGTGAGCGCCTGGTGGTCGGCGCACCGTTCCTGGCCGACGCCTCCAGCGTAGAGCGGCCCGTGGAGGAATTGCTCCGGCGGTCCGACCCGCCGGATGCCATCGTGGTCGCCCAAGACGGTATCGCCGCCGCGGTCGCTGCGGCCGTCACCGCGCGCGGCTACACGATCGGCACGGACCTGCTGCTGGCCGCCTGCGTCGACGGCCTTCCGGTGCGATCGTCGATCCCGCCGATCACCGCGATCGATCTCGTCCCGCGCGAGCACGGCCGGGCCTGCGCCGACCTGCTGCTGTCGATCCTCGACGCCGCGACCCCGCCCGACGGCCCCCGGACGATCACCCTCGAGCCGCGCCTCCACGCCCGCGCCTCCACCGGCGCCCCCTGACCCCCACCCCGCGAGTTGTCAGGTTCTCAGCGCGCTATAGCGCGCTGAGAACCTGACAACTCGCGGGCTTGAGCCCCTTGCGCGTGCGGAATCGATTCTGCTAATGTTCTCTCACCCGCTGCGGGATCGATCCTGCAATCGCAACCACGTCATCGCCGAGGAGCACCGACAATGCTGTCCGCAGAGATCATCGAAGCCGGCCCGATCCCCGCCTCACCGGCCCGGACAACCCGAGACGAGGGCCCGGTACTGCGCGTCGGTGTCGTGCAGCACGCCTGGGACGCCGACTCCGAGCGGCTGCTCGGCAAGCTCCACGACATGGTCGGCGCAGCGGCCGCCCGCGGCGCGCGGATCGTCTTCCTGCCCGAGATCACCCTCGTCCGCTACCCGGCCGACGGCCTGCCCACCGGCGCCGCGACCGACCTCGCCGAGGACCTCGAGACCGGTCCCTCGGTCGCGTTCGCGCGGCGGGCCGCAGCCGCCCACGACGTGTACGTCCACATCTCGGTCTATCGCACCGACGCCGGCACCGACGGGCTCGGCTCCAACACCGCCGTCATCGTCTCCCCCGACGGGCAGATCGTCGCCGCCACCGACAAGTTGCACATCCCGGTCACCGCCGGCTACTACGAGGACCACTACTTCCGCCCGGGCGCGGCCGACGGCGAGCCCTACCCGGTGCACCGGATCGACGCGCTGGACGGCGCCGCGTTCGGGCTGCCGACCTGCTGGGACGAGTGGTTCCCCGAGGTGGCCCGCAGTTACTCGCTCGGCGGTGCGAACATCGTCGTCTATCCGACCGCGATCGGCTCCGAGCCGGACCACCCCGACTTCGACACCCGCCCGCTGTGGCAGCAGGTGATCGTCGGCAACGGCATCGCCAACGGCCTGTTCATGGTCGTGCCGAACCGGACCGGCGCCGAGACCCGCCCTGACGGCACCCCGGGCAACACCTTCTACGGCTCCTCGTTCGTCTCCGACCCCTACGGCCGGGTGCTGGTCCAGGCTCCCCGGGACACCGAGGCCGTGCTCGTCGCCGACCTCGATCTGGCCCAGCGGCAGGACTGGCTCGACCTGTTCCCGCTGCTGCGCACCCGCCGGCCGGACACCTACGCTCGCCTCACCGCGCCGGTCGACCCGGATCATCCGTACGGCGAACCCGCCACCGCCCTGTCCGCCGCCCCGACCCGCTGACGCGGCGCGCCGATCCGAAGGACGAACGATCATGACGTCACCACTCCCCGCGCCGGCCGAGACCGCCGCCGCTACGCCCGGCCACGACGGCACGTTCCAGCGGGTTCTCGGGCTGCCCACCCTGGTGCTCCTCGGGCTGGTCTACATGGTTCCGCTGACCGTGTTCACCACCTACGGCATCGTCACCGAGATCACCGGCGGCCGGCTGCCCGCGGCGTACGCCCTCACCCTGGTCGTGATGCTGTTCACCGCCCGGTCCTACGGCAAGATGGCGGGCGCGGTCCCGGTCTCCGGCTCGGCGTACGCGTATGTCTCGAAGAGCTTCGGGCCGGCAGCCGGCTTCCTCAGCGGCTGGTCCCTGCTGCTCGACTACATGTTCCTGCCGATGATCAACTACCTGGTGATCGGCATCTTCTTGAACGCCGCGCTGCCGATGGTGCCGCAGTGGGTCATCGTGGTGGCCTCGATCGCCCTGGTCACCGTGGTCAACCTGGCCGGGATCACCTCGATCGCCCGCGCCAACATCGTCATCGTCGGAATGCAGGCGCTTTTCATCGCGGTGTTCGTCGTGCTGGCCATCGTCGAGATCGGCGCGACCGGCACGGTCGACCCGCTCGCACCGTTCGTCGGCACCGGTGAGGGAGACCTGAGCGGGCTGTTCGCCGGCGCGGCGATCCTGTGCCTGTCCTTCCTCGGCTTCGATGCGGTCTCCACGTTCGCGGAGGAGTCGAAGGACGCCCGCCGGCTGGTGCCCCGCGCGATCATGCTCACCACCCTGATCGCCGGTGCGATCTTCATCGGCCTGTCCTACCTCAGCTACCTGGTCCTGCCCACCGCGACCTTCGCGAACGTCGACGCGGCCTCGCTGGAGGTGATCACCAAGGTCGGCGGCCAGTTCCTGTCGGTCTTCTTCACCGCCGCGTACGTCGCCGGCGGCCTGGGCTCCGCCCTCACCTCCCAGGCCTCGGTGTCACGGATCATCTACGCCATGGGCCGGGACGGGGTGCTGCCGACCCGTGTCTTCGGCTGGCTGTCGAAGCGGGGCGCGCCGGTCTCGGCGATCCTGGTCACCTCGGCAGTCGGGCTGCTGGCACTGGTGATCTCGCTGACCACCATCTCGTCCCTGATCAGTTTCGGCGCGCTGGTGGCCTTCTCCATGGTGAACCTGTCGGTGATCAAGCACTTCTTCGTCGACGAGAAGCGGCGGTCCGGGTCCGACGTCGTCTCCTACGTCGTGCTGCCGCTGATCGGCTTCGCCGCTACCGTGTGGCTGTGGACCAGCCTGTCCGGGCTCACCTTGATCGTCGGGCTGAGCTGGGCGGCGATCGGCTTCGTCTACCTGCTGGTGCTGACTCGTGGGTTCCGCCGGCCGACACCGCAGCTGGATCTGAAGGAGGTCTGACCCGATGGGCGCCATCGTCTTCGGCGGCGGCACGATCGCGACCGGATCCGAGCGCGGCGACCTGGACCGGCTGGTGGTGGTCGACGGCCGGGTCGCCGAGCCGGGCGCGGCTGATCCGGCCGGCGCGGAGGTCGTCGATCTCGGTGGCGGCTACCTCGGTCCCGCGTTCGGCGACGGCCATGCCCACCTGATGCAGGCCGGCCGGGAGTTCTCCGGGCCGGAGATCCGGTCGGCGTCCTCAGTCGCCGACGTCGTCGCGTCGGTTCGGGCCTGGGCCGACGCCCACCCGGACGCCGAGTGGATCGTCGGCGCCAGCTACGACGCGACCCTGACCTCGGACGGCCGGTTCGACGCGCGCTGGCTGGACGAGGCGGTCGCCGACCGACCGGTGGTGCTGCGCGCCTGGGACTACCACACGGCGTGGTGCAACAGCCGCGCGCTGGAGCTGGCCGGCATCACCGCGGACACCCCCGACCCCGCCGACGGGATCATCGCCCGCCGGCCCGACGGCAGCCCGCTGGGAACCCTGATCGAGTCCGGTGCGACCGATCGGGTCTTCGACCTCGTCCCGCCGACCTCGGTCGAGCAGGGAGTCGAGGAGCTCCGCCGCAGCACCGCGTTCGCCGCCTCCTGCGGGATCACCTGGGTCCAGGACGCCTGGGTCGAGCCGGGCGACGTCGACGCCTGGGTCGCCGCGGCCGAGCAGGGGGCGCTGTCGGTGGACGCCGACCTCGCCATCCGGGCGGATCCGGTGGACTGGCCGGAGCAGGTCGGCGAGCTCGCCGGCCTGCGGGACCGGATCGAGCGGGCGCCCGGGATCACCGCCCGGACGCTCAAGTTCTTCGTCGACGGCATCATCGAGAACCACACCGCCTACCTGCTCGCGGACTATGCCGACGCCTGCACCCGCGGGCTGCCGGTGTGGACCGACGATCAGCTGCGCCAAGCGTTCGTCGACGCCGACCTGCTCGGCTTCGACATCCATCTGCACGCCATCGGCGACGGCGGTGTCCGGCTCGCGCTCGATGCCACCCAGCACCTGCGCGGCGTCACCGGCTGGTCCGACCGGCGGGTCACCCTCGCCCACGCCCAGCTGGTCGACGAGGCCGACCTGGCCCGGTTCGCAGCCCTGGACGTGACGGTCTGCTTCCAGCCGCTGTGGGCGGTCGAGGACGCGGTGATGCGGGACCTGACCCTGCCGCGGCTCGGCCCGGAGCGCTCGCTGCACTACCGGATCCGATCGGTCCTCGACGCGGGCGCCCGGATCAGCTTCGGCAGCGACTGGCCGGTGACCAGCCCCGAGGTGCTGGCCGGTATCCGGACGGCGGTCACCCGCGAGACGCCCGATGGCTGGCCCGCCGGTGGCTGGCACCCCGCCGAGCGGATCACGGTGACCGAGGCGCTGACCGCCGCGACCCGCGGTGTGGCCTATCAGGGGCGGTCCGAGGGCGTGCGTGGCGCGCTCGTGCCCGACGCCCAGGCCGACCTGGTCTGGCTGTCGGCCGATCCCCGCAGCGTCGCGCCGAAGGCCCTGACCGACGTACGGGTGCTGGGCACCTGGCGTCGCGGCACCCGGACGTTCTAGGACGCCATCGTCCCGCCCCGCCCGCCGCTTCCCCGGAAACTGTGCGGCTGCTGCAGCTCCCGTCGGCGTGTCGCTGCACCTACCGCACAGTTTTCGGGGGCCAGTGGCGGGCGGGAGTGGTGGGAACGAGGACGAGACCGTCGAGCACGAACCACGCCACGGTGATCGCGTACATCCCGGTGGCGGTCAGCCAGACGCTGATCCCGCCGTCGTTCAGCAGCGTGCCCAGGATCGCGACCGCCAGGCCCGCGATCACGACCGGCCGGATGGTCGAGTAGGCGGTGGCGACCCTGGGCACCGCCCAACGCAGCATGCCGATCCACAGCGGGACGCCGATCGCGAGCGAGATCAGGCCGAGCGGCGAGACGATCGTGTCGACCGAGGCAACGCCCTTGCGCACCACGATGTCGAACGCGTCCCCGTCGATGATCCGCTGGACGAAGTTGCCGAGATGGCTGCGCGCCCCCGGACCACGACGCCAGTCCAGCACCGAGATGATCGCGACCAGCACGACCGCCCCGACCCCGGCGAGCGCGAGTCTCGGCCACGACACCCGGGCGTCCGGCCGGTCGATCGCGAGGGCGAACAGCAGCCACAACAACGGCGGGGTCAGCGCGATCACGCCGCCGAAGTCGGTGCCCATGCTCGGCCAGCCCTCGCACAGCACGATCCCGAAGCCGATCGCCGCGACCGCGACGACCGCCAGCCGCGGCCGGCCGTTCGTCCGCAGCCGGTGCGCCACATAGCCGGCGAGCAGCAGGCCGGCGGCGGCGTACGCGGCGAAGGTGACGTTGCCGAAGCCGTACCAACGCAGCCCGAGGATCGGTCGCGAGTTGAGCAGCGAGCCGGGCTGCATCACCGCACCGAGCGCGGCGTCGGCGGTGAACGCGGCCACCGTCAGGCCGGCGCCGGCGATCGCGGCCGGCACCCGCAGCCATCGGGAAAGGCCGAGGGCGGCCAGGGTGAGCGCGCCCGCCCACCCCGCGGCAACCAACCCGACCGCCAGACCGGGATGGCGGAGCCCCTGCCAGGGAACGGATCCGGTCAGCATCATGGCGGCCGCGGTGATCGTGCCGACCGTCATGATCAGCCGGGCCAACGGCCAGCGGCGACGCCACAACGCGACCCCGAAGACGGCCAGCAGCACCGCACCGCCTACCCCGACCGCGAGATAGCCGCTGACCACCGCGTCCGAGAGCGCGGTCACCGCCGCCAGGTGCCGCTCGATCCCCCTCACGCTCAGGTCGTCCGGATCGACCGCGAACGGCGAGCCGTCGACGGCGGCCGACGTCGCCGCCGCACCACCGCCGAAGTCGATCAAGGTCGCGGTCAGATCGGTCAGCGTGACGATGCCCTCCCGCCGGGTGCTGTCGGAGGTCAACCAGCCGGGAATGGTCGTGCCGAGCCGGTAGACGACCTGGGTGCCGGGGTCGTCCGAGCCGGCGTCCGGGCCGATCCCGGTGAGGATGACGGTGACGTCGCTGCGATCGGCCAGCTCGGCGACCAGCGCGTCGGCCGCGTCGCCGGCATCCACCAGGGTGATCGGGCAGGCCGGTTTCGCGCCGCCGGCGCGGAACTGCGCCACCGTGGCGTACGCCGCCAGCGACCCGTCCGGCCGCGCCGCGGCCAGCGCCGCGCCGGGACCGACCGCGCCGACACAGCCGGACACCGAGGCGGACAGGGTGCCGAGCTTCGCGTCGCCGTGGTTCGCCGCGGCCGCCGCCTCGCGGGCCGCCCAGTCGGCGACCCGGGCGTCGCTTCCCGATCCGTTCACCACCGGGTCGCACAACTCGCCGACCGCCGCCCGCCGGCCTGCGCCGAGCGTCGTCCAGCCGGCGGCGGCGCAGTCGCCGACGTACCGCGGCCGGACCACCATCGAGCCGGCCTGCGCGTCGTCGAGGTGCGCGCCGAGGACCTCCCGGTCGCCCGGCGACAGCGTGTAGCGGCCGGTCACCCCGACCACCACCACCTGGGGGGTATAGATCGCCGAGGACGTCGCCGGCTCCCCCGCCCAGTTGACCAGGCGGAACGCGACGAAGACCAGGCCCAGACCGATCAGCGCCCCGATCCAGTGACGGGTCGACCGGCGCACGGCCTAGACCCGGGCGGCCAGGAAGCTCTGCACTCCGGTGAAGAACGCGCGGCCGTCCAGCGTCGGGCCGGTCAGCTGGTCGACGTTGTGCTCCGGGTGCGGCATCAGACCGACCACGTTGCCACGCTCGTTGCGGACACCGGCGATGTCGCGGCGCGAGCCGTTCGGATTGCCGTCCAGGTAGCGGAAGACGACCTGTCCCTCGCCCTCGAGCCGGTCCAGGGTCGGCTCGTCGGCGATGTAGCCGCCCTCGCCGTTCTTCAGCACGATGGTGATCTCGTCGCCGACGCCGAACTCGCCGGTCCAGGCCGTGTCGATCGACTCGACCCGCAGCTTCTGGTCCCTGCAGACGAACGTCCGGACGTCGTTGCGGATCAGCGCTCCCGGCAGCAGGTGTGCCTCGCACAGGATCTGGAAGCCGTTGCAGATGCCCAGCACCGGCATGCCTCGATCGGCCTCGCGGATCACCTCCGCCATCACCGGCGCGAACCGGGAGATGGCTCCGCAGCGCAGGTAGTCGCCGTAGGAGAACCCGCCCGGCAGGATCACCGCATCGACCCCGTCCAGCGTGTCACTCGCGTGCCACAGCGACACCGGCTCGCCCCCGCACAACCGGACGGCACGCAGCGCGTCGTGATCGTCCAGCGACCCGGGGAAGGTGACGACCCCGATCCGGACCGGCATCAGGCGGACGCTCCCTCGGATGCCTCCTCGGCGACGAACTCGTCGGCCACATGCACGACGAACGTCTCGATCACGGTGTTCGCGAGCAGGGTCTCCGCCGCCTGATGGATCGCGTCGATCCGTTCGGCAGTCAGCTCCCCGTCCACCTCGAGCTCGAACCGCTTGCCCTGCCGGACCGCGATCCCGTCGAACCCGAGCCGGGCGAGCGCGCCGGTGACGGCCTTGCCCTGCGGGTCCAAGATCTCGGGCTTCGGCATGACCTCGACCACCACACGTGCCATGCCCCGATCCTATCGAGCCCGGCCGCCCTCGCCGTCCGCGGCGACCGGCGCGAACACATCGCCGGTCAGCTGCTCGTACGCGCTCACGTAACGGGCCCGAGTGGCGGCGACGACCTCGGCCGGCAGACCCGGCGGGGCATCGCCGGCGGAGCGGTTCCAGCCGGAGTCGTGCAGCAGCCAGTTGCGGACGTACTGCTTGTCGTAGGAGTCGAGCCGTCCGCCCGGCTGCCAGGTGCTCGCGTCCCAGAATCGGGAGGAGTCCGGGGTAAGCACCTCGTCGGCCAGCACGACCGTTCCGTCCGGCCGGCGGCCGAACTCGAACTTGGTGTCGGCCAGCACGAAGCCCCGCTCGGCGGCGATCGACGCCGCCCGGGTGTAGACCGCGAGCGTCAGGTCGCGGATCCGGGTCGCCAGCTCGCCGCCGACGGTGTCGGCCACCGTCTCGAACGAGACGTTCTCGTCGTGCTCGCCCAGCGCCGCCTTGGTCGCCGGGGTGAAGATCGGCTCCGGCAGCCGGGAGCCGTCCACCAGCCCGTCCGGCAGCGGAACGCCACACACCTCGCGGGTCTGCTGGTACTCGAGCCAGCCGGAGCCGGTCAGGTAGCCGCGCGCGACGCACTCCACCGGGATCATCTCCAGCCGCTCGCAGACCACCGCCCGCCCGGCGACCGGGGCCGGGACATCACTCGACAGCACGTGGTTGTCGACCAGGTCGGCCACCCGGTCGAACCACCACAGCGACAGCCGGTTCAAGACCTCGCCCTTGTCCGGGATCCGGCTGCTGAGCACGTAGTCGAACGCCGAGATCGCGTCGGTGGCGACCATCAGCAGCCGGTCGTCGTCGAGCCGGTAGAGCTCGCGCACCTTGCCCTTGTGCACGAGCGGCAGTCCGAGCAGCTCGGCATAGTCGGGCAGGGCCTGGTCGGGCCGGGTGGCGTCGGGCTGGGCAGCTGGCACCCGGCCATTCTGACCGATCTCCGGGGTGACCCTCACGGTCCCCCACTGTTCCCGGACGGCACCAGCAAACCCCTTCGATCCGGCGGCACGGCGATGCAGGGTGGAGGGGTAGCCATCTCAGCCTCGGAAGGATCCATCCTCATGTCTACCCTCGTCCGCCCCACCAACGACCGGATGATCGCGGGCGTCTGCTCCGGGGTCGGTCGCCGGTTCGGGATCTCGCCGAACGTGGTGCGGCTGATCTTCGTGCTCAGCATGCTGCTGCCGGGTCCGCAGATCCTGATCTATCTGGCCGGCTGGATCCTGATCCCGAACGAGTCCCGCTTCTGACCGCGAGGCTCAATGGGGCATCCGATACAGCGTTGCCACGATGTCCTCGATGTCCGGCTCCTCCAGCGTGAGGTCGCGGACCTCGGCCTGGACGCCGACCGCGGCGAGCACCTGCGCCGCGGTCGTCGTCTCGGGCGCGAACGCGAAGCGCTGACGCAGTCCGTCCAGCTCGCTGCCGATGTGCTCGACGCCGGGGATGTGCAGCGGCGGGTGCGGCTCGATCAGGTCGACCACCAGCACCCGCCGCAGGGCGACCAGGCGGGCCAGGTCGGGCAGCGTTCCGTCGTAGGCCAACCGGCCGCGATCGACCACCAGCACCCGTTCGCAGAGCCGCTCGATGTCGCTCATGTCGTGAGTGGTCAGCAGCAGCGTCATGTTCGCCCGCTCCCGCTCGGCGATGAGGAACTGCCGTAGCCGCTCCTTGCTCAGCACGTCCAGACCGATGGTCGGCTCGTCCAGCACCAGCAGCCGCGGCCGGTGCACCAGCGCCGCCGCGACCTCGCCGCGCATCCGCTCGCCGAGCGACAACTGCCGGACCGGAGTGTCCAGCAGCCGACCCAGCTCGAGCTCGGCCACCAGCGCCGCGATCCGCTCGGCGGCGTCGCCGGCCGGGAGCCCGTGGATCGCTGCCAGGATCCGGAACGAGTCCTGCAGCGGCAGGTCCCACCACAGCTGGCTGCGCTGACCGAAGACGACGCCGACCTGACGGGCCAGCTCGCGCCGCTGCGGCACCGGCGTCATCCCGCAGGTACGGACCGACCCGCTGGTCGGCACCAGCACTCCGGTGATCATCTTGATCGTGGTCGACTTGCCCGCGCCGTTCGCGCCGATGTAGCCGACCGACTCGCCGGCGGCGATCCGCGCCGAGATGCCGTCGACGGCATGCACCACCCGCTTGCTGCGCCGCAGCCGTCCCGACTTGGCGCGCACCACGAACGAGCGGCGCAGGTCGGCGAACTCGATGATCGGTGCCGTGCCATCGGGATCGGCGATGCCGGGATCGGCGATGCTGGGATCGGTCACGCGTCAGCCGCCCGCCCCGACGAAGCGGCGGATGCCGGTCCGCCAGACAAGGGCCGCGATCACCCAGATCCAGATCGCGAACACCGGTGCGAGCCAACCGAGCCAGGCCGGCAGATACGGCGTACCGGGCAGGCCCAAGATCAACAGGGTCGGCAGGTAGGCGACGAAGGTGGCCGGGAAGACGAACGTGAACAAGATCCGGACCGGCTTGATCAACACGCTGCCCGGGAGCTGGGCGGCGTACGAACCGCCGTAGACGAAGCCGTTGGTCAGCTCGGCGCCGTCGACGACGAAGAACTGCAGGCCGCCGGCGATGGTGAAGAACGCCCCGAACACGGCGGCCCCGACGAACGGCGTGATCACCAGCAGATACAGCGTTGCCGGGTCGTACGTGATGTCCAGCCCGGGCAGAGCGATCGCGGCGATGACGGCTCCGATGGCGACCCGGCCCAGCCGCCTGAGCTGCAGATCGCCGGTGATCAGCTGGGCGAGCAGCGGCATCGGGCGGACCAGCATCACCTCGAGCCGGCCCATCCGGATGTTGGTCGGCATCGTGTCCAGCTCGCCGAAGACCATGTCGGCGAGCGAGAACCCGATGTTGGCCAGCGCGAAGACCAGCGCCGCCTGGCGGAAGTCGAGGCCGCCGAAGACCGGCACGTTGTACATGATCGCGTAGAGCTCGAGAAACTCGATCACGCCGACCCCGAATGAGGTCGCGACGGTCAGCCAGAAACTCGTCCGGTAGGCGTACTGGCTGCGGATCCGTGAGCCGAGCAAGATCGCGTACGTCCGGCGCCGGGTGAGCCCGCCGGCGGGCCGGCTCGCCGACAGATCAGCCACCCTGCACCACCAGCCGGCGCGATCCGCGCCAGGTGACGACCCGGGCGAGGGCGACCAGCAGCACCAGCCAGCCGAGCTGCATCAGCACCTGGAGCGCGGCCGCCGCGCCGAGCACCAGGCCGGACAAGACGTCGATCGGCACCTGGAGCATGGAAGGGAACGGGGTCGCGTACGCGATCGTGCGCAGCCAGGGCGGAAACAGGTGGATCGGCACGAACAGGCCGCACAGCGGCCCGACCAGCACGAAGTAGAGGCCGATGAAGCCCCGGACATCGACGCTCCAGAAGGCGACCAGGTTGAGCAGGTAGCGCAGCGTGAAACTGATCGACAGCGCTAGGGCCAGGCTGATCAGACCGAGCGGATATGCGGTCCACGACGTCGGCAGCGCGAGCCCGACGGTGAGCCCCCCGATCAGCAGCGGCGGCAGACCCCGGCTGAGCAGCTGGAAGCCGGCTCGCCCGACGTCGCGGGCCCACCAGCCGAGCTGCAGATCGATCGGTCTGGCGATGTCCACCGCGATCTCGCCGGTCCGCACCCGGTCGGCGATCTCGGTCCAGGCGAAGATGGCCAGCGGCGCGATCAGCGCCTGGCCGAGCCAGACGTACGTCGACGCGAGCTTCTGGTTGTAGCCGAGCAGCGTTCCGCCGCTGGCCGCGATCGCGGCGAACATGACGCTGATCCGGATGAACCCGAACACGCTCTGGGTCACCACCCCGGCCACGACGGCCAGCCGGTAGGTGCTGTAGCGCCGGAACTCCGCCGCTGCGAGCTCCAGATACCGACGCACAGTCACCCGACGCTAGGCGCCGGCCCGCGACCGGTCAAGCCGATTACCGCAGCGTGGGCTCCCTCCTGCAGGCGTGTCACCCGACTTCGCGCGCCCAACTGCGACTTCGCTCACCGTCGGAGGTGAGCGAAGTCTCGCTACGACGAGCGAAGTGGCGTCGACAGCCCGATCGGTCCCGCGACCTGCACAGTTTCGGCAGCGGAGGACGGGCTCACAGCACGAGGCCGGGCTGGTAGCCGGCCGCGTCGGGGTGCTCGGCAGCCAACTGTTCCACCCGGTCGACGATGCGGGCCACCTGCTGCTGGGCGGTACCGGCCAGCTCGAGCGGGCTCGCCACGAGCGCGTCCAGCTCGGCCCGGGAGAGCCGCAACCGCGGGTCGGCGGCGAGGCGGTCGTAGAGGTCGTTGGTCGCCAGACCCTCGCGCATGGCCAGCGCGACGGCGACCGCGTGCTCCTTGATCGCCTCGTGCGCGGTCTCCCGGCCGACCCCCTTGCGGACGGCGGCTAGCAACACCTTGGTGGTGGTCAAGAACGGCAGGTAGCGCTGCAGCTCGGCCTCGATCACCGCCGGGAACGCGCCGAAGTCGGCCAGCACGGTGAGGAACGTCTCGAACAGCCCGTCGAGAGCGAAGAACGCGTCCGGCAGCGCCACCCGGCGGACCACCGAGCAGGAGACGTCGCCCTCGTTCCACTGGTCGCCGGCCAGCTCGCCGACCATCGAGACGTAGCCGCGGACGATGACCGAGAGCCCGTTCACCCGCTCGCAGGATCGGGTGTTCATCTTGTGCGGCATGGCGCTGGAGCCGACCTGGCCGGGCCGGAAGCCCTCGGTCACCAGCTCCGCGCCGGCCATCAGCCGGATGCTGGTGGCGACGTTGGACGGGGCGGCGGCGACCTGGCCCAGGGCGGTCACCACGTCGTAGTCGAGCGAGCGGGGATAGACCTGTCCGGTCGAGACGAAGACGTTCGCGAACCCGAGATGATCGGCGATCCGCGCCTCCAGCGCTGCCAGCCGCTCGGCGTCGCCGTCGACCAGGTCCAGCATGTCCTGCCCGGTGCCGACCGGTCCCTTGATGCCGCGCAACGGGTAGCGGGCGATCAGCTCGCTGACCCGGGCGTACGCGATCAGCAGCTCCTCGGCCGCGGTCGCGAACCGCTTGCCGAGCGTGGTCACCTGGGCCGCGACGTTGTGCGAGCGGCCGGCGATCGGCTGCGCGGAGTACTGCGCGGCCAGCCGGGCCAGCTGGACCAGGGTCGCCACCATCTTGTCTCGGATCACCCCCAGCGCGGAGACGATCTGCAGCTGCTCCACGTTCTCGGTCAGGTCGCGGCTGGTCATCCCCTTGTGCACGTGCTCGAACCCGGCGAGAGCGTTGAACTCCTCGATCCGGGCCTTCACGTCGTGCCGGGTGATCTTCTCCCGCTCGGCGATGCTGCCGAGGTCGACCCGGTCGACGGCGGCCTCGTATGCCGTGATCACCTCGTCGGGGTCGGCGCCGCCGAAGTCCACGCCGAGATCGCGCTGGGCCCGGAGCACCGCGATCCACAGCTGCCGCTCGGCGACGATCTTGTGCTCGGGCGACCAGATGTCTCGCATCGCGGCCGACGCGTAGCGGGTGGCCAACACGTTGGGGACGCTCATGCGCCCAGCTCCGCAACCGCGACCGCGCCGGCGGCTGCCCGCTCGGCGATATCGCGCCGATAGAACGACCCGGCCAGGTCGATCCGTTCGATCCCGGCGTACGCGGCGGTGCGGGCCCGGTGCAGGTCGGCACCCAGCCCTACGACGGTCAGCACCCGACCGCCGGAGCTGACGATCCGGCCGGCCGGGTCGAACGCGGTGCCGGCCTGGACCACTAGCCGGCCGTCGGACCCGGCGACGTCCAGCCCCGAGATCACGCCGCCGGTCACCGGCGGTCCGGGATAGTTCTCCGCGGCCAGCACGACTCCGACCGCGCTCTCCGACCGCCACTGCAGTGGCGGGTGGTGCGCCAGCGATCCGCTCGCCGCGGCCAGCAGCAGCCCGGCGAACGGGGTGGCGAGCCGGGCCAGCAGCGGCTGGGTCTCGGGATCGCCGAACCGGGCGTTGAACTCGATCACCCGGACACCACGCCCGGTCAGCGCAAGGCCGGCGTAGAGCAGGCCGGCGAACGGGGTGCCCCGGCGGGCCAGCTCGTCCACGGTCGGCTGCAGCACCGTCCGGGTGACCTCCTCGACCAGGTCGACCGGCGCCCAGGGCAGCGGCGTGTACGCGCCCATCCCGCCGGTGTTCGGACCGGTATCGCCGTCGCCGACCCGCTTGAAGTCCTGCGCCGGCTGCATCGCCAGCACGGTGGTCCCGTCGGTGATGCCGAACAGGCTCACCTCGGGCCCGTCCAGGAACTCCTCGACCACCACCCGGCCGCAGCCGGCCGCGTGGGCCAGCGCGGTGTCCCGGTCGGCCGTGACCACGACGCCCTTGCCCGCCGCCAGACCGTCGTCCTTGACCACGTACGGCGGGCCGAACTCCGCCAGCGCCGCCGCGACCTGATCCGCGGAGTCACAGACCCGGGCGCGAGCGGTGGGCACGCCCGCCGCCGTCATCACGTCCTTCGCGAATGCCTTGCTGCCCTCGATCCGGGCCGCCTGCGCCGACGGTCCGAAGCAGGCGATTCCGGCGGCGCGGACCGCGTCCGCCACGCCGGCAACCAGGGGCGCCTCCGGACCGACCACGACGAGATCGGCCGCTACCTCGCGGGCGAGGGCCGCCACCGCCGGCCCGTCGAGGATGTCCACCTCCACATTGGTCGCGATGGCCGCCGTGCCCGGGTTGCCGGGGGCGACGTACAGCTTCGTCACCTGCGGATCCGCGCTCAGGGCCAGTGCCAGCGCGTGCTCGCGGCCGCCCGAGCCGACGACGAGGACAGTCAGACCGTGGGTCACCGGGCAAGCCTAATGGTGCTCAGCGGCCCGGGCGGGGCGCCGGCGCCGCCACCGAGTCACGGACGACCAGCGGGCAGTCCAGCAGCACCCGCCCGGCAATCGGGCTGTCGGCACCTTCGACCATCCGATCCAGCAGCGCCTGCATCGCGGCCTCACCCATCTCGCGATGCGGCAGCCGCACCGTGGTCAGCGCCGGAACCATCGTCGGCGCCACGTTCTGGTCGTCGTCGTAACCCACCACCGACAGGTCACCGGGGACGGATAGGCCGAGGTTCGCGGCCGCGAGGACCGCACCGGCGGCGGCCCGGTCGTTCGCACAGATCAGGGCCGTGGGGAGCGGATCGCGCGTGGTCAGCACGTGTGTCGCGGCCGCATGACCCTGTTCGATGTCCCAGCCGCCGACCACCGACGGCGGCACAGCGAGCCCGGCCGCCGCCATCACCTCGAGGTATCCCTGCTCGCGCAGGTGGGTCGCCACCACGTCCGGCGTGCCCGCGAGCAAGACGATGTCGCGGTGACCGCGCTCGACCAGGTGCCGGGCGGCCGCCGCACCGCCGGCGATCTCGTCCGGGACGAAACCGAGCACGCGGTCGTCGGGGTCGAAGCAGTTGGCCAGCACGATGGGCGCCCCGGAGCCCACGGGCGACGGCTCGTAGGAGCGGAGGCTCATCGCGGCGAAGAGAAAGCCGTCGACCTGCCGATCGCGGAGCGTGTCGAACGCGCGCGCCTCCTGGCTCGGGTCGCGCTGGGTGTCGATCACCAGCAGCAGGTAGCCGTGCGCCGCCGCCCGCTCCGATGCTCCCTGCAGCAGGCGACCCGCGTAGCCGGCGGTGGCGATCGCGTCGGTCACCACCCCGATGGTGGCACTGCGCTGGGTCCGCAGGCTCAGCGCAACGGGGTTCGGCCGGTAGTCCAGCTCCCGTGCGGCGGCCAGGATCGCCGCCTGGTTGGCCGCAGAGATGTTGCCGGCGCCGCGACCGTTCAGCACCAGCGAGACCGCGCTCCGCGACACCCCGGCGCGATCGGCCACGTCCTGGGAGGTCGCTCGACGGGTCATGACCGCGAGACTACCTAACGCGCGTCAGCCCCGGACGGGACCGACATCCGCAGAGCGGGGCCGGGACGCCCGGGTGCTGTCGGTGGACGGCGGGTCCGGTTACAGTGGCGACGGGTATCCGGGGGCCCGAGGCAGATTCCGAACCGAGGAAGCACTGATGCCGATCTCCCGCCGCGCCGCAGTCATCGCCGGTACCGTCACGCTCGTCGTCGCCGGCTGCGCCGGGCCGACCGGACACACCGATCTGGCCGTGCCGGTGCGGGTGGACGCCACGCTCGAGGCGGCGGCCCGGCCGTTGACCGCGACGACCGTCTCGGTGCCCTCGGCGCTCCGCGCCGCACCCTTCAACGTGAAGCGCACGCTGACCGTCCCGCAGGGCTGGACCGTCAGCGTCTGGGCGCGGCCGGCGAAGGCCAGACTGCTCGCCTGGGCGCCGGACGGCCGGCTGCTGGTCTCCCAGCCCGCGTCCGGCCGGATCACCCGGCTCACCCCGGACAAGCGTGGCTATCCGACCTCGCAGACCCTGGTCTCGGGGTTGACCCAGCCGCACGGGATGGCGTTCCGCGGCTCGACGCTCTATGTCGCCGAGAGCAACCGGATCAGCTCCTTCCACTACGAGAAGGGCAAGGTCAGCGGCCGGAGGACCGTCGTCAGCGGGCTGCCGGACGCCTCCACACCCGAACTGCACGGCGCCTACGCGCACGCCCTGAAGAGCATCGCGATCAGCCGTGACGGATCGCTGTTCTTCTCGATCGGTTCGAGCGGGAACGTCTCGGCCGGTGACCGCTCGGCCAGCCCGCAGCGAGCGACGATCATGAAGCTCGCGAAGGGCGCTCGCACGCCGACCGTGTACGCCCGCGGGGTGCGCAACGGCACCGGTCTGGCCTTCGCGCCCGACAACACGCTCTGGACGGCGGTGAACAACCGGGACCGGACCGCGTACCCCTACGACAAGGACTACGACGGCGACGGAGCGTCGGACCGCGGCAAGGTGATGACGGACTACGTCAACGAGCACCCGCTCGAGCCGATCGCCCACGTGTACTACAAACGCGACCTCGGCTGGCCGTACTGCAATCCGGATCCGGACGTCGAGCAGGGTGTCCGCGGCACCGCGCTGACCTTCGCGAACCGGCCGTTCGTGCGCGATGTCCAACTGAACCCGACCGGCTCGCATCTCGACTGCACGAAGCTGCCGAGGATCGAGCAGGGTCTGCCGGCCCATTCCGCACCGCTGGGCATGAGCTTCACCCCTGCTGCGCTGCCCGGCGGCTACGGGCACGGCGCCCTGATCGCCGCCCACGGTTCGTGGAACCGGACCCCGCCGCGCCCCCCGGAAGTCGCCTTCTTCCACCGCACGACGGGAGCGCTCGGCAACCGGCAGACCCTGGTCACCGGCTTCCAGCTCGCCGACGGCAGTCGCTGGGGCCGGCCGGTGATGGCGGTCCAGGGCAAGGACCACGCGCTCTACGTCAGCGACGACCTCGCCGGCGCGATCTACCGGATCGTGCCGAAGAAGGACTGAGCGGGTCGGTCAGAGCAGATCGTTGATCATGATCGACTGCTCGCGGCCGGGTCCGACGCCGATGCCGGAGATCCGGGCGCCGCAGAGCTCCTCCAGCCGGTTCACGTACGCCTGGGTGTTCTTCGGCAGGTCGGAGAAGTTGCGGCAGTCGGTGATGTCGTCCTCCCAGCCGTCGAGCTCCTCATAGATCGGCTTGGCGTGGTGGAACTCCGACTGGGTCAGCGGAAGCACGTCGTGCCGGACGCCGTCGACGTCGTACGCCACGCAGACCGGGATCTTCTCCCAGCCGGTGAGCACGTCCAGCTTGGTCAAGAAGATGTCGGTGAAGCCGTTGATCTTGGCGGCCTGCTCCACCACCAGCGGGTCGAACCAGCCGCACCGCCGGGGCCGGCCGGTCGTCGTGCCGAACTCGCCGCCGGCGTTGCGCAGCGCGTCGCCGGTCTCGTCGAGCAACTCGGTCGGCATCGGCCCCTCCCCGACCCGGGTGGTGTAGGCCTTGGCGATGCCGATCACCCGGTCGATCCGGGTCGGCCCGACGCCGGCGCCGACGCAGGCACCGCCGGCGATGGGGTTCGAGGACGTGACATAGGGGTACGTCCCGTGGTCCACGTCGAGATGGTGCGCCTGCGCACCCTCGAACAGCACGACGTCGCCGGCGTCGAGCGCGTCGTTGAGGATCCGGCCGACGTCGACGATGTAGGGCCGGACCCGCTCGGTGTAGGACAGCAGGTGGTCGGCCACCTGGACCGGGTCCAGGGCCCGCCGGTTGTAGACCTTCACCAGCAGGTGGTTCTTCTGATCCAGCGCGGCGTCGACCTTCTGCCGCAGGATCGACTCGTCCAGCAGGTCTTGGATCCGCAACCCGATCCGGTTCACCTTGTCGGAGTAGGCCGGTCCGACGCCACGACCGGTCGTGCCGATCCTGGCCTTGCCGAGGAAGCGCTCGGTGACCTTGTCGATCACCTGGTGGTAGCTGGCGATGATGTGCGCATTGGCCGAGAGCAGCGGGTGCTGGAACTCCACCCCACGCGAGGCAAGGGCCTCGATCTCACCGAACAGCACGTCGAGGTCGATCACCACCCCGTTGCCGAGGACCGGCACGCAGGAGGGGTTCAAGATCCCGGACGGGAGCAGGTGCAGCGCATAGCGCTCGCCGTTGACGACCACCGTATGGCCGGCGTTGTTGCCACCGGAGTAGCGGACGCAGTAGTCGACCCGGTCGCCGAGCTGGTCGGTGGCCTTTCCCTTTCCCTCGTCGCCCCACTGCGCTCCCACCACCACAATGCCCGGCATGTGATCGCCGCCCTTCGCTAGAAAGAGTGAAATCCCCGGGCGCATTGGCCACAGGGACTCTTGCGACGTAACTCTACCGACATCTCTCCCGCGGAGTCCGCACGGTCCGGCCCACCGCTCGAGAATGCCCTCCCCCGCGCGGAAAGTGTGCCGCTGTCGCATCGGCGGCCGGCGTGTCGCTGCAAGAGCCGCACAGTTTCGGTTGGCGGGGTGATGGGGGCGTCAGGCGGACAGCGCCCGGTAGGCCTCGAGCGAGGACTCGCGGAGGAACTCCGCGCAGCGCTGCTGCTCGACGTCGTCCCCGATCCGGCCGGCCGCCACGCTGAGCGCCCACAGCGCACGGAGGAAGCCGCGGTTCGGGGCGTGCGACCACGGAATCGGGCCCTGCCCGCGCCAGCCGCTGCGGCGGAGCAGATCGAGCCCGCGGTGGTAGCCGGTGCGGGCATAGGCGTACGCGGCCACGTCCTCGGCCGCCCCGCCGGCGGCCAGCGCCCGCTCGGCCAGCAGCGCCCAGCCCAGGCTGGAGGCCGGATTGGCCGCGACCAGCTCGACCAACGGGCCGTTCTCGGCGGCGGCCAGCTCCGCGGCCGCCGGATCGGGCGGCAGCAGGGTCTCCGGCAGCGACGAGGCGAGCAGGTTCACGGGCGGTTCGGTCACCGCCCCACTGTATCGGCGGCCCTTCGGGGGCCGAATGCCGATTGATAGACATCGAACGATTAGATGTCTAACATAGATGCATGAAGATCAGCCTCAGCGTCACGAGCTTCACCTGGCCGGACGGTCCCGGAGGCATCGCCGGCCGGCTCGCCGAGCTGGCCCGGATCGCCGACGACAGCCGGCTCGACACCATCTGGGTGGCCGACCACCCGCTGCAGTCCGACCCCGCCTGCTCCCCCGACGAGCCGATGCTCGACGCCTACACCACGCTGGGGCAGCTGGCCGGGCTCACCGGCCGGATCAGGCTCGGCACGCTGGTCAGCTGCGCCAGCTTCCGCGCGCCGGCACTGCTGATCAAGGCGGTCACCACCCTCGACGTGCTGTCCGGCGGTCGCGCCTGGCTCGGCGTCGGCGCCGGCTACAACGAACGAGAGGCTCGCGCGATGGGCCTCGACCTGCCGCCGGTCGCAGCCCGGTACGACCGGCTGATCGACACCCTCGAACTCGCCGCGCGGATGTGGGTCGACGACCGGTCGCGGTTCGACGGTCGCAGCACGGTGCTGGAGGCGCCGGTGTCGTCGCCGCTGCCGCTCAGCCGGCCGCGACCGCCGATCCTGATCGGCGGGGTCGGCGAGCGGCGGACCCTGCCGCTGGTGGCGCGCTACGCCGACGCCTGCAACCTGTTCGACCTGCCGGACAGCGGCAACGCGCTGCGCCGCCAGCTGGGCGTGATCGAGCGCGAGTGCGCGGCGCTCGGACGGCCGTACGAGGAGGTCGAGAAGACCGTGACGACGTTCCTCCGCGAGGGCGAGCCGGAGACCGACCTGGTCCGGCGCTGCCGGGAACTCGCTTCGATCGGCCTGGACCACGTGGTCGTGATCGTCCGCGGCCGGGCCTTCGACCGCGCCGAGGTGGAACTGCTGGGCCGGGCCGCCGACCGGCTCGCGCACGCCTGATGCCCCGGCCGGACGGCGCCGGCGTCCCCCTCGGGGTCGTCGTGGCGCAGACCGCCAAAGTCCTCGACCGGGCGTTCGAGGAGGCGCTGGCGAAAGCCGGCGGCAACCGGCCCACCTGGCTCGTGCTGCTGGCCGTCAAGTCCGGCGCGGGCACGCTGCAGACCGTGCTTGCCGACCGGGTGGGCATCTCCGGACCGACGCTGACCCATCACCTGGACCGGCTGGAGGCGGGCGGCCTGGTCCGCCGCAACCGCGATAGCCAGAACCGTCGGGCGCAGTCGGTCGAGCTGACCGAGGCCGGTGAGGCGATGTTCTTCCGGCTCCGCGACGCCGCGGTCGCGTTTGATGCTCGGCTGCGCACCGGGCTCGACGACGCCGCCATCGCCTCGGTGACCGAGATCCTGCAGCGGCTGGCGTCGAACGTCCGCGACTGACCTCGATCTTGTACCTGAGATGAACTGCCCAGCTGTTTTGCAGGATTACTGCTCTGCTGAAATCTGTCTATACTCGTCTCGTGAGTGCAACGACCGGACCTCGCTATCTCGGCATCCAGGGCCGTGGGACGATTGCGCTACCCGCGGACGTACGCCGCCGGCTGCACCTGGACGAGCCGGGGGCTCAGCTGGAGTTGACCGAGCGCGAGGACGGTGTGCTCGAGTTGCGTGCTGCGCTGCCGATTCCGGCCGACCAACGCTGGTTCTGGACCGAGCGCTGGCAGCAACGCGAGCGCGAGGTCGACGAGCACGTCGAGGCTGGACGACTGGTGACCCATGACTCCATCGAGGATTTCCTCGACCACCTCGACCGTCTCGACAATCTCGACCGGGAGTGAAGTTCGAGACCACGCCTGCCTTCGACAACGACTATCGACGGCTCAGGCGAGAGCACGCCGACGCGTTCAAGCGAGTCGTTCGGGAGAAGTTCGCGCCGGCGTGCGACGCTTACGCAACAGATCCCACGTCGATCTGGCCAGCTGCGCTGCGCGTGAAGTCCGTCCGGTCAGCGCCCGGAATCTTCGAGATGACGTGGTCGTTCGCAAGCCCTGACGGACGGGCCACGTTCGAGCTGATCACTGTGGACGGCGAGCTCAGATGCCGCTGGCGCCGCATTGGCGACCACGCGGTGTTCAAGGAACCATAGCGTCAGTAGTCGACCGCGTCCCGGATCAGCGGGCAGGTCATGCAGTGGCCGCCGCCGCGGCCGCGGCCCAGCTCGGCGCCCACGATGGTGATCACCTCGATACCGGCCTTGCGCAGCAGCGAGTTGGTGGTGGTGTTGCGGTCATAGGCCACCACGACGCCGGGTTCGATCGCGACCAGGTTGTTGCCGCTGTCCCACTGCTGGCGCTCGGTGTCGTACGAGCTGCCGCCGGTCTCCACGACGCGCAGCTCCGTCAGCCCGAGCGCGCGCTGGACGACGGTCACGAACGAGTCCTTCTCCGCGGTCACCTCCAGCCCGGGTGCCTTGTCGCTCGGTCGCAGGGTGAAGGTGTTGATGCCGTCGACGATGTCCGGATAGGCGGTCACACAGTCCACGTCGGCGAAGGTGAACACGGTGTCCAGATGCATCGCCGCCCGCAGCCTCGGCATCCCGGCGACGATCACCTGCTCGGCGCCGCCGCCCTCGAACAGCTTCTGCGCCACCTGGGTGATCGCCTGCCGCGAGCTCCGCTCGCTCATCCCGATCAACACCACCCCGTTGCCCGGCACCTCGACGTCACCGCCCTCGAGGGTGGCCAGGCGCCAGTCCTGCTCCGGATCGCCCCACCACACCTTCGAGCCGACGAAGTCGGGGTGGAACTGGTAGATGGCCTTCATCAGCAGCGTCTCGTCGTGCCGCGCCGGCCAGTACAGCGGGTTCAGCGTCACCCCGCCGTAGATCCAGCAAGTGGTGTCGCGGGTGTACAACGTGTTCGGCAGCGGCGGCATCAGATACTCCCGGCCGCCGAGGGCCTCGCGAGCCAGCGACACGTAGCCGGGACGGAAGTCGTCCGGGAGGTCCAGTGTCGACAACCCGCCGATCAGGAACTGGGTCAGCTCCCGGGGATCGAGGCTCTCCAGGTAGGCCCGGGTGTCGTCGACCAGACCGAGACCGACCTCGTTGGCGACGATCTTCCGATCCAGCAGCCAGTCCCGGGCCTCGGTGTTCGCCACCGTCTCGGCCAGCACGTCGTGCAGCTCGACGACCTCGACGCCGCGCTCGCGCATCTTGGTCATGAAGTCGAAGTGGTCGCGCTTGGCGTTCTGCACCCACAGCACGTCGTCGAACAACAGCTCGTCGCAGGTGGTCGGAGTCAGCCGGGTGTGGGCCAGTCCCGGGGCGCAGACCAGGACCTTGCGGAGCCTACCGACCTCGGACTGCACGGAGTAGGCGGCCGACGGCACCGGCGTCGATGACTGGGACATGGTTCTCCTCCGGAGTTCGACGAGCCTTCAATATGGTGACGAGGGCAGCTGATCACGAGAGACGGCGCCGTCGCTGATCAGATCCAGTCGCGGCGTTTGAACAGGGCATACAGCAGCGCCGCGGAGATCACCATCAGGACGAAGTACAGCCAGAAGCCTGCCAAAGTGCCGACCAGCGGGAACCGGACGTTCATCCCGACGAAGCTGGTGACCAGGGTCGGCACGGCGATCACGGCGGCCCATCCGGTCAGCTTCTTCATGATCGAGTTGAGCCGCAGATCGGCCAGCGCGAGGCTGGTGTCGAAGACCGACGACAGCGCCTCCCGCAGGGCGTCCGCCGCATTGGCCACCCGCTGGTGCCGCTCCTCGAGCAGCCGCCAGTGCCGGGCCAGCTCGGCGCGCCGCTTGCTGGACGCGGACCGGGACGGCTTGGCGTCGGGCAGGCTGTCGGCGAGCTCGGACAGCACGGTCCGCATCGGGTCGGTCATCCGGCGCAGCCGGGACAGGACCGAGCGGAGCCGAAAAGCCCACAGCTGCTCGTCCTTGGTCAGCGGCCGCTCGTGGAACAGCGCGTTCGCCAGCTCGTCGCTGGAGGTCTCCAGCCAGTCGACGACCTGTTCGTAGTTGCTGATCACCACCGCAACCAGCACCTGCAGCGCCGCCTCGACGCCGCCGGCGGCCAGCCACTCCTGTTTGCCGGCCAGTGCCGCCGCCGGGCGGAAGGTGCCGAACTCGTCAGCGCTGCAGATCAGCGCCCGATCGGTGACCACCAGCGAGACGGCTCGATCGGTCACCGCCGCGCGGTCGGTGTCCAGCTCGAGCACGTTGGTGACCACGATCCGCGCCTGGTCGAGCTGGTCGAACTTGGCCCGGCGATCGGTCGCGGTGAGGTCGCGGAGCGCGAACTCGTCCAACTCCAGCTGACCGGCCACCTCGTGCAGTGCTCGCGATGCATGCTCCGAGCGAGGCAGCACCCACCAGGCGAAGGCGTCGGAGTGCAGTTGCAGGACGTCGGAGAGGTCCTCACCGGTCAGGTCGTCGGCGACGACCCGGCTTCCCGACCAGACCCGGCTGAGCGGGGTCGGTCGGGAAGCACTCAACGCGGTCACGGCTGGAGACTACGCTCCGGACCGGCCGGGTGGTCGGCGCTCAGGCGTTCAGCGACGTACCGGTGCTGCGCAGGTCCTCGCAGGCGGTGATCACCCGGTCGGCCATGCCGGCCTCGGCCGCCTTGCCCCAGGCGCGGGGGTCGTACGCCTTCTTGTTGCCGACCTCGCCGTCCACCTTCAGCACGCCGTCGTAGTTGGCGAACATATGACCCGCGGCTGGGCGGGTGAACGCGTACTGAGTGTCGGTGTCGATGTTCATCTTGATCACGCCGAAGTCGACCGCGGAGCGGATCTCCTCCAGGGTCGAGCCGGACCCGCCGTGGAAGACGAGGTCGAACGGGCTCGCCTTGCCGATCTTCTCCCCGACCTTCTCCTGGATCTCCTTCAGCACCTCCGGACGGAGCTTGACCGCACCCGGCTTGTAGACGCCGTGCACGTTGCCGAAGGTGAGCGCGGTGATGTAGCGGCCCTTCTCGCCGGTGCCGAGCACCTCGACGGTCCGCAGGCCGTCCTCGACGGTGGTGTAGAGCTTGTCGTTGATCTCGTTGCTGACCCCGTCCTCCTCACCGCCGACCACGCCGACCTCGATCTCGAGCACGACGTTGGCCGCCGCGGTGAGCGCCAGCAGTTCGTCGGCGATGGCCAGGTTCTCCTCGACCGGAACCGCCGAGCCATCCCACATATGGGACTGGAACAGCGGCAGCCCGCCGTTCTTCACCCGCTCGGTGGAGATCGCCAGCAGCGGCCGGACGAAGCTCTCCAGCTTGGGCTTGGGGCAGTGGTCGGTGTGCAGCGCGATGTTGATCGGGTAGTTCTTGGCCACCTCGTGGGCATAGGCCGCCAGCGCGACAGCGCCGGTCACCATGTTCTTGATCGTCGGCCCGGACGCGTACTCCCCACCGCCGGTGGACACCTGGATGATGCCGTCCGAGCCCGCCTCGGCGAACCCAGCAAGGGCGGCGTTGATGGTCTGCGACGAGCTGATGTTGATGGCCGGATAGGCGAACGACTCCTGCTTCGCCTTGTCCAGCATCGCGGCGTAGACCTCGGGAGTTGCGATCGGCATTGCAGTTCCTCACCTCGAACGGATCTGTCTGCCGCCGCTCGCGCGCGGCGGGCAGGCACAGTCTGTCATCACGAGCGCCGAACGGAAAACGTGTCAGCACCGCCGGCCGCCGGCAGATCTGGTTTACAACGTTTTCGACACGAACCCCGCACCGACTATCCGGGGGCATCGTTCCGTGGGACGTTGTCTCGTGGCTCGGGGGCCACTCGACCGGCGCAGCCAACCCAGAGAAAGAAGCCCCCCATGCCCCCCGTCACTACCTTGCGACATCCGGATCGCCGATTCACCGCCGTCGCCCTGCTGGTGATCCTCGCGATGCTGCTCGCCGGCGCCGTCGTCTTCGTGCTCCGGAACACGGCCGGAACTCCGACCGCCGCGGCCGCTCCGGTCAAGGCCCACAAGCTGACCAAGGGCTCGCACGCACACGGCTACGTGATCGGCGGCGAGTGGTTCGGGACCTGGAAGACACCGGACGGCACCGGGTTCTGCATCGAGTTCGACAAGGACCATCCGAACAGTTCGGGGGCCGCGCCGCTCCCGGGACGGGTGCCCGGGATGTCCGCCGAGGAGTCCGCCCGGGTGAAGTACGTGGCGAACCACTACGGGCGGACGACCTCCAAGGTGGACGCGGCCGCGGCGGCGATCTATGTCTGGAAGACCCAGCGGACCAAGCGGTTCGACACCTTCTACGCCAAGCTGGTGAAGAAGGGAAAGATCTCCGCCGCGATCCGCGCCCGAGTCACCCAGATCTCTGCGGAGGCGGCGAATCACGGGCCCTACAAGCTGTCGATGACGATGGGCTCGGGGGTGGTCGGCCAGTCGGTGACCGGTGCCGTCACCGTCAAGGCACAGAACGGCAAGGTGGTTTCGGGTCGATCGGTCGTGCTGACCGCGAAGACGAACGCCACCCTGGTCAAGCAGGACAAGCTCAGCAACACCAAGGGCCGGGTCGGCTTCACCGTGAAGGTGAGTAAGGTCGGCTCGGTCCGGGTGGACGCGAAGCTGGTCACGCCGGCCGCCGGCGGGGTGTGGATCACCCGTCCCAGCTCCGGCCACCAGCGGCTGGTGCTGGCCGGTACGGCCACCGAGTCTGCGGTGGCAACGGTCGCGACCCTGCGCAGCGTGAACGGTCCGAGCCTCTCCAGCGCCTGCGCCGCCGACTGCGCCGGGGCAGCACCGGTGACCGTGCAGGCCAGCAATCCGTGCGGGGCCGCGACACTGCGGGAGATCGTCTACGTGAACGGCACCGCGTTGGCCGGCGGCACTGTCGACGTTCCCGCCTGCAAGACGGTGAAGAAGAGCTTCACGATCGCCGACGGCGCCGCGGTGACCTCGCGGTTCTGTTACCTCGACGGGGCCGGGACATGCATGGCTGCACCCGTGGCCAACGCCGGCGCTCTGTCCGTCGAGTGTCCGGCGCTGCCGGCGTACCGGTTCTCGGCGACCTGCCCGTGCGGCGGGGACAGAGCGATCACCTATGAGGTCCAGGTGCCGGCCGGCAGCCGGCGCAGCTACACCGCCACGCTGACCGTGAAGTCTGCGAACGGCTCGACCTGGACCCGCTCGGCCGTGCTGGCGACCGGCGGCGGCTGGCAGGCGCTGCCGACCGCGGCGCTCGCCGACGGATCCACGGCGACCCTGACCGTGACCGTGCTGGGCAAGACCCGGACGCTCGACCGGCTCACCGAGGCCGGCTGAGCGGGCTCAGCCGCCGAGCCGCCGGCGAAGCGTGTCGGCGGCTCGCTGGACGGCCTCGACCAGTGCGCGACGGCGCGCATCGTCGTCGTGCTCGGCCTGATAGGTGACCGATACCCCGGCGACGGCGTGCCCGGTGTGGTCGATCACCGGCACCCCGACCGAGGCGAGGCCGGCAGTCACCTGCCCGTCCTCGTACGCGAAGCCCCGCTGGCGCACCGTGGCCAGCAGGCGGCGCAGCTCGGTCAGTGTCGCCGGCCCGCGTCCGTCGCGTTGCACCAGCGCGGACGCGGTCGGATAGACCGCGCGGATCTGGGCCGCCGAGAGGGCCGAGAGGATGGCCAGGCCCGATGCCGTGAGGGTGGCCGGCAGCCGGACGCCGACATCGGTGACCAGCGGTGGACGCCCGGGGGCGCGCTCCTCGATCACGTAGTAGACGTCGGCACCGTGCAGCACCGCGAGGTGCGCGTTCTCGTGCACCGCCCCGACCAACCGGGTGAGCACAGGCTGGGCGACCCGGCGCAGCGGCATCTGCCGGGAATAGCTCGAGCCCAGCTCGAAGGCGACCACGCCGAGGCCGTACCGGCGCTCCTCCGGCAGGTAGGTGACGAATCCCTGCTCCTCCAACGCGCCGAGCAGGCGGTACGCCGTCGAGCGTGGGAGATCCAGCAGGGATGCGATCTGGGCCGCCGGCACCGGTTCGGCGTGCCGGGTCAGCAGGACGAGGATCCGCAGCACGGCATCCGCCGCCGGGGCCAGGGACATGCCACGAGAGTCTCAGATATGAGACGGATGCGCCAGAACACACCTTACGACCGGCGTGTCCCATCCCGTCCAATGGATGCATGTCCACTTCTTCTCTGCTCACGGTCCCGCCGCCGACCGCGCAGCCCGTGACCGTCGGCCGCGGCCCGGTCAGCATCGCCGAGGTCGTCGCGGTCGCCCGGTCGGGGGCGCGGGTGGAGATCGCCGAGGACGCGCTGGCCGAGGTCCGCCGGACGCGCGCGGTGATCGAGGCCCTGGCCGACGACCCGCAGCCGCACTACGGAGTCTCGACCGGGTTCGGAGCGCTCGCGACCCGCCACATCCCGGTCGAGCTCCGCACCCAGCTGCAACGCAGCCTGATCCGCTCGCATGCCGCGGGCTCCGGCCCGGAGGTCGAGCGCGAGGTCGTCCGGGCGCTGATGCTGCTCCGGATCTCCACCCTGGCGACGGGGCGGACCGGCGTACGGGAGGTGACGCTGCGGACGTACGTCGACCTGCTGAATGCCGGCATCACCCCGGTCGTGCACGAGTACGGCAGCCTCGGCTGCTCCGGCGACCTCGCCCCGCTCGCCCATTGCGCACTGGCGCTGATGGGTGAAGGCACCGTGCGGGACGCGACCGGAACCCTGCTGCCGGCCGCCGACGCCCTGGCGACCGCCGGGATCGCGCCGGTGGTGCTCGCCGAGAAGGAGGGCCTGGCGCTGATCAACGGGACCGACGGAATGCTCGGCATGCTCTGCCTCGCGCTGACCGACCTGGACAACCTGGTTCGGGTCGCCGACGTCACCGCCGCAATGAGCGTCGAGGGTCAGCTCGGCACCGACGACGTGTTCGCCGCCGATCTGCAGCGGCTGCGCCCGCATCCCGGTCAGATCGCCTCCGCGGCGAACCTGCGGGCGCTGATGGCCGGCAGCGAGATCCGCGAGTCCCATCGGACCGAGGAATGCACCCGGGTCCAGGACGCGTACTCGCTGCGTTGCTCGCCGCAGGTCGCCGGCGGAGCCCGGGACACCATGGCCTATGCCCGGGCGGTCGCGGGGATCGAGCTGGGATCGGCGGTCGACAACCCGGTCGTCACCCTCGACGGCCGGGTCGAGTCCAACGGCAACTTCCACGGCGCACCGGTCGCGTACGTCCTGGACTTCCTGGCCATCGTCGTCGCCGACCTGGCCAGCATCGCCGAGCGGCGGACCGATCGGTTTCTGGACAAGGCCCGCAGCCACGGCCTCAACCCGTTCCTCGCGGACGATCCCGGCGTCGACTCCGGCCACATGATCGCGCAGTACACCCAGGCCGCGATCGTCTCCGAGCTCAAGAGGCTCGCCGCGCCGGCGTCGGTCGACTCGATCCCGAGCTCGGCCATGCAGGAGGACCACGTCTCGATGGGCTGGTCGTCGGCGCGCAAGCTCCGTCGCGCCGTCGACGGGCTGACCCGGGTGCTCGCCATCGAGTTGCTCACCGCCGGCCGCGGCATCGAGCTCCGGGCGCCGCTCGCCCCGGCTCCGGCCACCGGCGCGGTGATCGCCGGCCTTCGTAGCGCCGGCTGGCCCGGCCCCGGGGTCGACCGCTGGCTCGCCCCGGAGATCGAGACCGCTGTCGGCTACGTCGCGTCCGGCGCCGCCGTCGCGGCTGCCGAGTCCGTGACCGGCCCCCTCAACTGACCGCATCGCCAGCCGTGCCCTGAGCCTGTCGAAGGGCACTCCCACTCGCACCCACCCTCGCACCCACCCGCCCCGAACAACACACCGCCCACCACCTACTCACCACCCCACCGCCCACCCACCGGTTCCGCCAGAAACTGTGCAGCTGTTGCAGTTGCCGCCGGCGTGTCGCTGTCAGAGCTGCACAGTTTCCGGGGCCGGGGGAGGCGGACGGGGGTGGGCGGGGAGACCAAGCAAAAGGAGACTGAAGATCATGGAAGGCGCTCGTCCCGTCCGCGCACCGCGCGGTACCACCCTGTCCGCCAAGAGCTGGGCCACCGAGGCCCCGCTGCGGATGCTGATGAACAACCTCGATCCGGAGAACGCGGAGCGGCCCGACGATCTGGTGGTCTACGGCGGCACCGGCCGGGCGGCCCGTGACTGGCGGTCGTTCGACGCCATGGTCCGGACCCTGCGCGACCTGGAGGCCGACGAGACCATGCTGGTCCAGTCCGGCCGGCCGGTCGGCGTGATGCGGACCCACGAGTGGGCGCCGCGAGTGCTGATCGCGAACTCCAACCTGGTGCCGGACTGGGCGAACTGGCCGGAGTTCCGCCGGCTGGAGAAGCTCGGTCTGACCATGTACGGCCAGATGACCGCCGGCTCCTGGATCTACATCGGCACCCAGGGCATCGTGCAGGGGACGTATGAGACGTTCGCCGCCGTCGCGGACAAGCGGTTCGGTGGCACGCTGGCCGGCACCCTCACCCTGACCGGTGGCTGTGGCGGGATGGGGGGCGCCCAGCCGCTCGCGGTCACCCTGAACGACGGCGTCTGCCTGATCGTCGACGTCGACAAGTCCCGGCTGCAGCGCCGGGTCGATCACCGCTACCTCGACGAGGTCGTGGAGGATCTCGACCTGGCGGTGGAGAAGGCGCTGCAGGCCAAGGCCGACCGCAAGGCCTGGTCGATCGGCCTGGTCGGGAACTGCGCCGAGGTCTTCCCCGAGCTGCTTCGCCGCGGCGTGCCGATCGACATCGTCACCGACCAGACCAGCGCGCACGACCCGCTGTCCTATCTGCCGGAGGGCATCAGCGTCGAGGACTGGGCCGACTACGCGGAGAAGAAGCCGGAGGAGTTCACCGACCGCGCCCAGGCGTCGATGGCCAAGCACGTGCAGGCCATGGTGGAGTTCCAAGACGCCGGTGCCGAGGTGTTCGACTACGGCAACTCGATCCGCGACGAGGCCCGCAAGGGCGGCTACGAGCGGGCGTTCGAGTTCCCGGGCTTCGTGCCCGCCTACATCCGCCCGCTGTTCTGCGAGGGCAAGGGCCCGTTCCGCTGGGCCGCGCTGTCCGGCGACCCGAAGGACATCGCCGAGACCGACCGGGTCGTGATGGAGCTGTTCAAGGACAACGACCGGCTGCAGAAGTGGATGCGCGGCGCCAAGGAGAAGATCGCCTTCCAGGGCCTGCCGGCCCGGATCTGCTGGCTCGGCTACGGCGAGCGGGACAAGGCGGGCCTGGCGTTCAACGACCTGGTCGCCCGCGGCGTGGTGTCCGCGCCGATCGCGATCGGTCGTGACCACCTCGATTGCGGCTCGGTCGCGTCGCCCTACCGGGAGACCGAGTCGATGGCCGACGGCTCCGACGCGATCGCGGACTGGCCGCTGCTGAACGCCTTGATCAACACCGCCTCCGGCGCCAGCTGGGTGTCCATCCACCACGGCGGCGGCGTCGGCATCGGCCGCTCCATCCATGCCGGCCAGGTCTCGGTCGCCGACGGCACCGAGCTGGCCGCGCAGAAGCTGGCCCGGGTGCTCACCAACGATCCCGGGATGGGTGTCATCCGGCACGTCGACGCGGGCTACGACCTCGCCGTCGACGTGGCCGAGGACAAGGGTGTGCGGGTGCCCATGCGCGAAGGCGCCTCGTCAACGCAGCGCGAAGGCGCTTCGTCGTCAACGCAGCGCGAGGACAACTGAGATGGCCGGCGGGGCTGCAATGGTGGAGACCCGCACCATCGACGTCGTGCCGGACGGCGAGCGGCACGGCCGCCCGCTGAACCAGTTCACCTTGTGGTTCGGGGCGAACATGCAGATCACCGCGATCGTCGACGGCGCGCTGGCGGTGGTGTTCGGCGCCGACGCGCTGTGGGCGATCATCGGGCTGACCATCGGCAACATCCTCGGTGGCATCGTGATGGCCCTGCACTCTGCGCAGGGTCCACGGATGGGGCTGCCGCAGATGATCTCCAGCCGGGCCCAGTTCGGCGTGCTCGGCGCAGCCATCCCGCTGGTCCTGGTGATCGTGATGTATCTCGGCTTCGCCGCCACCGGCACCGTGCTGTCCGGCCAGGCGATCAACGCGATCCTCGGCGTCGACGCGCCCTGGGTCGGCATCGTGATCTTCGGCCTGCTGACCGCCGCGATCGCCATCCTGGGTTACAAGTTCATCCATCATCTCGGCCGGATCGCCACCGTGGTGGGTATCCTCGGACTCGGTTACCTCAGTGTCCGAGTACTCGGTCAACTAGGCCCTTCGACAGGCTCCGGGCTCATCACCAACGCGCACTTCGACGTGGTCACGTTCCTGCTGGCGATCTCGCTCGGGGCCGGCTGGCAGCTGACGTTCGGGCCGTACGTCGCCGACTACTCCCGCTATCTGCCGCGTGACACCCCGGCCAGCAAGACCTTCTGGGCGACCTGGGCCGGCTCGGTGGTCGGCTCGTCTTGGGCGATGACCCTGGGCGCCCTGATCGCTTCCCTGCCCGGCGCCGCGGACGGCGGGTTCCTGGCCAACCAGGTCGGCTTCATCGGCAAGCTGGCCGGCGGCGGCCTGATCGCCCTGGTGATCTATCTGGTGATCGTGATCGGCAAGCTGACGGTGAACAGCCTGAACGCGTACGGCGGCTTCATGTGCGCGCTCACCACCGTCTCGGCGTTCACCAAGACGACATACGTCCGCAAGGGCATCCGTGCCGTCGCCATCTGCGCGTTCCTGGCCGTCTCGGTGATCATCGCGCTGGCCGCGTCGGCGGACTTCCTGACCTACTTCAAGAACTTCGTGCTGTTGCTGCTGATGGTGTTCACCCCGTGGAGCGCGATCAACCTGGTGGACTACTACCTGATCTCCCGTGAGCGGTTCGACATCCCGGCCTTCTACGACGCGCACGGCCGCTACGGCTCCTGGAACTGGATCGCGCTGGGGACGTACGCCGCCGGGGTCGTGCTGCAGATCCCGTTCCTGGCCCAGACTCTCTACACCGGGCCGATCACGGACCTGCTCGGCGGCGCGGACATCTCCTGGCTGGTCGGCCTGGTTGCCACCGCGGCGATCTACTACCCACTGGCGCGGCGGACCGCGCACCCGCCGCAGCAGATGATCTACCCCAACGACGATCGGGAGACGATCTCGGTATGAACAGCTTCGACGCTCTCTGGTCGGCGATCGCCGACCTCGGGCGGTCGCCGACCTCCGGCGGCTACCGCCGGTACGCCCTCACCCGCACCGACCACGACCTGCGCGAGTGGTTCGCCGCCGAGGCCACCACCCGTGGGCTGGACCTGACCACCGACCGGATGGGCAACCAGTGGGCCTGGTGGGGCGACCCGGACGCGAGGCCCGGCGTCGTCACGGGCTCCCACCTGGACAGCGTTCCGGATGGCGGCGCGTACGACGGCCCGCTCGGCGTGGTCAGCGCGTTCGCGGCGCTGGATCGGCTGCGGGAGCGGGGAATCACCCCGGCCCGGCCGCTCGGCGTGGTGAACTTCGGCGACGAGGAGGGCGCCCGGTTCGGCGTGGCCTGCGCCGGGTCGCGGGTCATTACCGGTGCGATGAGCGCCGAGCGCGCGCTGGGACTGACCGACGCCGACGGCGTTTCGATGGCCGAGGCGCTGCGGTCCGCCGGGCGCGACCCGGAGTCCATCGGAGCGGACCCGGAGACCCTGCGCCGGGTTGGCGCGTTCGTCGAGCTGCACGTCGAGCAGGGCCGGGGGCTGATCGATCTCGACCGGCCGGTGGCGATCGGCACCGACATCTGGCCGCACGGCCGCTGGCGGATCGACTTCACCGGTGAGGCCAATCACGCCGGCACCACCCGGCTGGAGGACCGGCACGACGCCATGATCGGGCTGGCCTCCACCGTGCTGGCGGCCCGGGCCGCGGCGGAAGCGAACGGTTGCGTGGCCACGGTCGGCAAGACGCAGATCACTCCCGGCGGGGTGAACGCCATCCCGTCGGCCGCCACGGCCTGGCTCGACGTCCGCGGCGCGGACGAGGCTCGGGTCAGGACCACCGTGGCCGATATCGCCGCGGCCGCCGGCGGCTTCGACGCTGCCGTGCGGGAGGAGTCGTGGACGCCGGTGACCCGCTTCGACGACCAGTTGATCAAGGAGCTAGGGACGATCCTGCCGGACGCGCCGCTGCTCGGCACCGGCGCCGGCCACGACGCCGGAATCCTCGCCGGGGCGGGGATCCCGGCCGCAATGCTGTTCGTCCGCAACCCCACCGGGATCTCGCACTCCCCCGCCGAGTTCGCGGAGCGGGAGGACTGCCTGGCCGGGGTTGATGCGCTGGCGGACGTCCTGGCCGAGCTCGTGGGAGCCGGATCGTGACCGCCTACTGGGTGCGCTTCGCCGAGCTTCCCGACGGTCTCGCCGAGCGGGTCCGGCTGACGGTCGCCGGCGGCCGGTTCGACGCGGTCGAGATCGGCGTCGACGCGGCTCCGGCCGACGTCCGGCTCGACGGGGTCGTCCTGCCCGGCTTCGCCAACGCGCACAGCCATGCGTTCCACCGGGCCCTGCGCGGACGCACCCACGGCGACGGCGGCACGTTCTGGACCTGGCGGGAACAGATGTACGCGACCGCGTCCCGGCTCGACCCCGACGGCTACTTCGCGCTCGCCCGCGCGGTCTATGCCGAGATGGTGTCGGCCGGCATGACGGCGGTCGGGGAGTTCCACTACCTGCACCATGATCACGGCGGACGGCGTTACGCCGACCCGAACGCGATGAACGACGCGCTGGTCGCCGCCGCGGCCGAGGCCGGGATCCGGCTCACCCTGCTGGATGTCTGCTATCTCAGCGGCGGGCTCACCGCAACCGGTCACCTGCCGCTGGATCCGGTGCAGGAGCGGTTCAGCGACGGCTCGGTGGACGACTGGGCCGAGCGGGTGGCCGGCTGGTCGTCCCCGCCCGGGGTGGTCGTCGGGGCCGCCGTGCACTCGGTTCGCGCCGTGCCGGAGAAGGACCTGACCCGTTTCGCCGAGGTCGTGAGCGGTCTGCGCGGCGGCGGCGGTCCGGTACACGTGCATCTCAGCGAGCAGCCGGCCGAGAACGCAGCCGTGCAAGCGTTCTACGGCTGCACGCCGACCGCGCTGCTGGCCCGGAACGGTCTGCTCGACGAGCGGACCAGTGCCGTGCACGCGACCCACCTGAGTGAGGACGACATCGCCGCGCTCGGGTCGGCGCGGACGTACGCCTGCTTCTGCCCGACCACCGAGCGCGACCTGGCCGACGGGATCGGCCCCGCGCACGCGCTGGCCGCGGCCGGCAGCCCGCTCACCCTCGGCTCGGACCAGCACGCGGTGATCGACATGTTCGAGGAGCTTCGCGGGCTCGAGCTGCACGAGCGGCTGATCAGCAACGAGCGCGGCCGGTTCACCCCCGCCGAGTTGATCGCCGCCGCGACCGAGACCGGGCATCGCAGCCTCGGCCGGCCCGACGCCGGCCGGCTGGAGGCGGGCGCCCTCGCCGACTTCGTCGAGGTGTCCGGCGACTCGGTCCGCACCGTGGGCAGCCGCCCCGACCAGATCGTCTATTCCGCGACCGCGGCCGACGTCCGGACCGTCGTCGTCGGTGGCGAGGTCGTCGTGCGCGCCGGCGAGCACCGGCTCGGCCCGGTCGCCACGCTCCTCGCGGAATCCCTACCCACGCTGGAGGAGCGATGAGCTCGACATTGATCACCGGCATCGGTGAGCTGGTGACCTGCGACGGCAGCGGCGAGGACCGACTCGGCATCCGACCCGACGCGGCGGTCGTCGCGGAGGACGACCGGATCGTCTGGATCGGTCGCGCCGCCGAGGCGCCGGCGGCCGATCGCCGCGTCGACCTGGACGGTCGCGCCCTGATCCCGGGCTTCGTCGACTCACACAGCCACCTCGTCTTCGACGGCGACCGGGCCGCGGAGTTCGCAGCCCGGATGACCGGCGCGGCGTACGACGGCGGCGGCATCGCTACGAGCATGACCGCCACCCGGGCCGCGAGCGACGGGCGGCTCCGGGAGCTGCTCGGTCGCCGGGTCACGGAGATGCGCGCCCAGGGCACGACCACTGTGGAGATCAAGAGCGGCTACGGACTCAGCGTCGCCGACGAGGCCCGGGCCCTGCGGATCGCGTCGGAGTTCACCTCCGAGACCACGTTCCTGGGAGCCCATGTCGTGCCGCCGGAGTGGCGGCACGACCGGGCCGGCTACCTGGACCTGGTGACCGGCGAGATGCTCGTTTCCGCCGGGCCGCATGCGCGCTGGATCGACGTGTTCTGCGAGCCCGCATCGCCCTACGCGTTCACCGGCGACGAGGCGCGGCGGGTGCTGCTGGCCGGCCGTGAGGCGGGACTGGAGCTCCGGGTGCACGGCAACCAGCTCGGCCACGGGCCCGGCGTGCAGCTGGCGGTCGAGCTCGGGGCAGCCAGCGTGGACCACTGCACGTATCTGACCGACGACGACGTCGACGCCCTGGCGGGAGCGCGCGACAGCACCGTCGCCACGCTGCTGCCTGGGGTCGAGTTCTCCACCCGTTCGCCGTACCCCGACGGTCGCCGGCTGATCGACGCCGGCGTCCGGATCGCGCTGGCCAGCGACTGCAACCCGGGAACCTGCTATTCGTCGTCGATCCCGTTCATGCTCGCACTGGCCGTCCGCGAGATGGGTCTTACTCCGGCCGAGGCCCTCTACGCGGCCACCGCCGGGGCCGCGAGATCGCTCCGGCGCACCGACATCGGCCGGATCGAGCTCGGCACCCGGGCCGATCTCGCGGTCCTGGACGCGCCGTCGTACCTCCACCTCTGCTACCGACCCGGTGTCCCGATCGCTCGCACACTGGAGCTGCCCGGCTGACCCGCCCCTCCGGTTGCCACCGATGAGTTCGGCCCGACGGCCTGGTCTATCGAGTGTCAGTGGCTCCGCGCACAATGGCCGGAGCAACTCGAACCGGGAGGAATCGTCATGGCCGTGCTCAATCCCTACATCAGCTTCGGCGGCAACGCGCGTGAGGCGATGGAGTTCTATCAGTCCGTCTTCGGCGGTCAGCTCGACGTCTCGACCTTCGCCGACTTCCAGATGCCCGGCATCGCCGAGGACGAGGCGACCAAGGTGATGCACAGCCAGCTGACCACGCCGGCCGGCTTCACCCTGATGGGCTCGGACCTGCCGGAGAGCATGGGCAGTGTGCCGGACACCAGCAACATCACCGTGTCGATCAGCGGCGCCGAGTCCGACCAGATCCGCGGCTACTGGGACGGCCTGGCCGCCGGCGGCCAGGTCGGGATGCCGCTGGACCAGGCGCCCTGGGGTGACTACTTCGGCCAGCTCACCGACAAGTTCGGGGTCAGCTGGATGGTGAACATCGCCGGATCGGCCGCCGCACAGGGCTGATCCGCGGTTCGTAGTTCCGAGTCGTCGCCTCGCGGGCCGCAGACCGCCATAATCGAGCCCGAGAGATCGGGAGGCGACCATGGCGGATGGCTCGTTGGCTGCGGCGGTGGCGGCCGCATATCGGCGTGCGTTCCGGCCACCGTTCGAGATTCCGCTAGCGCTGGCCGCGAACGCGGCGCTGATGACGGCGGCCTGGTTCCTGCTGCCCCCGCGCGCCCACGACTGGCTGTTCACCCTGCACGGACCGCTCGCGTTTCCGGTGGTGATGGCTTCCTGGATGCTCGGCGACACGCCGTCGACCAATGTCGCCGGACTGGACCGCCAGAACGCCCTGGCGGCGCTGGACGACCCCCGCTCGTTCCGGCTCTGGCTCGCGGCGCGCAGCATCGTGCTGAGCTCGCTCGTGGGTGTCCCCTGCGCGATCATCGCGCTGGTGATGGGTTATCAGGGCCAGCCGGCGGCGAAGGTGGCTGCCGCCTGCGCCGTGATCGCGATCCTGCCCGCCGGGATCCTGCCCGTCGCGTCCTGGATCGGCCTACTGCTGCCCTATCACCCGCGTCCGCTCGGCTGGCGCTGGCAGCATCGGACCGAGTGGCGCCGGATTGTGCGCTGGGTCGTGCTGCTGCTGGCACCGTTCGTGGTGGTGCCGGTCGTGGCGGCGCTGATCGTCGGACCGTCGCTGCTGCTCGCGCGCGGGCTGGGCGCTCCGGCGGTGCCCCTGACCTCGGCCAGGTTCGTGCTGGTCGCGACGTGCATCTGCGTCACCGCGATCGTGATCGGGTGGATCGGCCTTCAGGTCGCGAGCGCGTTGCGGAGCCGACGGCACGATCATCTGTCGCGATACCTCCTCGATCCGGAGGCGCACTGACGATCGCGGCTCGCCGGCGGGCGTCAGCCCAGGCCAGGTTCCCAGGACCGCCACGACGCCACGGCGGTGGCACCGTGGCCGGGATCGATGCCGACGATCCGGCCGCGGTCGAGGGTGGTCACCGCGTGCCGCGCCGCAAGGTCCAGCCGGGTCCGACCGGCGATGGCGCGATCGACCAGGAAGCGGTCCTGGGCCCAGTCGTACAGCGAGCTGTGCCCGTGCACCTGGCTGAACGGCAGCCATGCCTCCAGCCAGCCGGGCATCAGCTCGGTCGTCGCGGAGGCCCAGAGCGGCCCGGCGGCGAGGTTGGGCCGGCCGCCGCCGAGCATCTGGCCGGGCCGGAACAACAATTCGTCCCTGCTGCCGATCATGGCGTTCAGCAGCTGGGCCACCCGTCCGACGTCGGCCGGCGCGCCGAGCACCCGCCGCCAGTAGCCCTCGGTCAGCCCGGCGTGGGTGATCAAGATGTCCTCGCCGCCGATGTCGTGCAGATCTGCGGCCACCAGCAGCAGGCCGTCGGCCCACCAGCCGCGCAGCGTCGCCACCGACTCGTCGTCCAGGCGCTCCGGCCAGTCGAACGAGGGCGCCGCCAGATATCGGGCCTCGTGATTTCCGACCAGCTGGATCCACTGCCCGGGCTGGGTGTGCAGATAGCGATCCACCAGGGCGATCACGCCGGCCGAGTCCGGACCGCGATGGACCAGGTCACCGACCTGGATGACCACCAGGTCGTGCGGGAGATCCCCGGTCTCCGGGTCGGCGCCGAGCCGCGCCAGCTCGCCGCGGAGCGCGTCGCGCTGGCCGCCGACATCGCCGATGACCGCGAAGCGATGCCCCCACTCGTCCCGCCAGACCGCACCGTCCATCAGGCTCGTCCGTCCCTCACGTCTCCGGTGCCGTCCAGTCGCCGATCGGGATCCGCTGGGACACGTTGTCCATCCGGCGCTGGATGGCCGCGATCTCGCGCACGGCCTGGGTGACGATGCTCCGGTCGATCGGTGACAGCCGGTCCATGGTCAGCAGGTCCGACGGCTGCTCGCCGCGCTGCACCTGGAGCAGCTGATAGCGCAACCTGAGCCGTTGCAGCACCTCGAACGCCTCGACGATGATCTGGACCCGCTCCTCCGGCAGCATCGCCGACCCGGCCGCGGCGCGGAGCCGATCGGTGGTGGGCAGCACGGCCGATCCGACGCTGAGGGCGGCCCACCGGGCCAGGTTGACGATCGGTAGGATGGCGTACGTCTTGATGTCGAAGGTGTCCGAGCGGCGGGTGAGCACGTCGAGCATCGAGTGCAGCTTGGCGCGGTGGGCGAGCGACTCCTGCAGCAGCAGCCGCATGGTGCCCTTGTGCTGACGCAGGTCGGAGAACACGTGGCTGACGGCCGGCAGCCCCGGATCGCCGTAGATCGGCCTGCCGTCGACCAGCAGCGAGGCCATCACGGCGCCCTGGTTCTTGTGCGGTGCGGACATCCACCGCAGGCCGGCGGAGCGCCACTCAGCGTTCGTTCGCGAGAACGCAGCCCGCGACGCGATCGCGCCGTGGTCGTCGCGGCTGAGACCGGCCGAGGCCAGCACCGCGTGCACCTCGTCGAATGCCACTCGATAGCCGCCGATCAGGGTGTGGTCGACGGTGTCGATGAAGGCCACGGCGCTGTCGACGTCCGAGCTCGGCACCGCCTCCCGCCGCCCGTTGCTGCCCAGCGACAACCAGGTGAACGCGTCGATCGGCAGCTCCGGGTGCTGGTCGAAGACCAGCTCGATCGCCCGCCGCACCAAGGTGTCGATCATCGCGGAGTAGATGGCGATCACCCGGCCTGAGGTGAGGCCGCGAGCCAGCAGATCGATCATCATCGCCGTCACCTGGCGGCCGCGCCGGCCGAGCTCGGCGACGCTGGAGGCCCGCCGCAGCTGCTCGTGCAGGGAGACGCCGGCGGTCGACGGCGACACGGCGAAGTCGCGCGGCTCGACCACCCCGCGGAGAAGTCCGGCGTCGTCCAGCACCAGCAGGTATCCGGCGTCGCGCTCGAGCATCAGCATCAGGGCCTCGGCCGCGGTGTCGCCGAGGTCCACGGCCGGCACCTCCACGTCCACGATCGTGCCGACCGGGGTCGTCGGTGCCCTCCCGCCGGCGAGCACCTGGCTGCGCAGCAACGCATCGGTGACCAGCCCGTATCGCGACGGACCATCGGCGAGCTCGACCACGGCACAGCCGACGCCGTGCTCGGTCATCCGGACCGCGACCTCCGCCACCTCCGCCGACGGCTCGACCAGCAACGGCTTGCCGGCGATCAGCTCCTCGACCAGGCTGTAAGCCTGGTTGCCGGTCGCCCGCCGCAGGGCCGCCGAGAGGTGCTCGGCGAGGAAGCGAGCACCCTCGGCCGAGGTCAGGGCCGGTTCGACCACCGCCGCGGGGATCGCGGCCACCACCACGTCCCCGACCGCCACCACCCGCGGACCGACGGAGCGTTCGGTCAGCATCGCCGAGAAGCCGAAGACAGCGCCGGGCCCGAGCCTCTCGTCGGCCGCCTCCAGGATCCGGTCCCGGTCATCCCAGACGTCGACCTCGCCCTCGACGACGACGAACGTCTCGACCGACGGATCGAGGAAGGCGTCGAGGATCAGGTCACCGGCGCCGTGCGGCACGACCCGGGCGGCGCCCGCCATCTCGGCGAGCGTGCCCGGGTCGAGCTCCGCGAACGGCGGATGCCGTGCCAGGAACTGCTCCAGGTCGGTCCGGTCCATTCCCCTCATCATGCCCTGCCGGACCGGCGACTCAGCTCCCCGGAGTCGGCGGCGCCGGGATGTCGTAGCCGGACGGGCGGACGTTCTTGTCCAGCGACGCCTTCCACGAGCCGTCGGCGATATAGGCCTTCAGCGCCGTGTTCACCTTGTCGACCAGGGCGGAGTCACCCTTCTTGATGCCGACGCCGTACAGCTCGTCGGAGAACCCCTTGCCCACCACCTTGAGCTTGCCCTTGTACTGATCCTCCGCGGCGAAGCCGGCCAAGATCACGTCGTCGGTGGTGACGGCGTCCACCTCGCTCCGGTCCAGCGCGGCCACGCAGTCGGAGAACTTGCTGTATTCCTTCAGTGTGATCCGGCCCTTGTACTTCTCCTTCACCAGAGCCGCGGAGGTGGTGCCGGGGACCGAGCACAGGATGCGACCGTCCAGCGTCTCCGGACCGGTGATCTCCTCCTCGTTGCGCCGCACCAGCAGATCCTGATGGGCCTCGAAGTACGGCCCGGCGAAGTCGACCACCTTCTTGCGGTCGTCGGTGATCGAGTACGTCGACAGCACCATGTCGACGGCGCCGCTGGTCAGCAGGCTCTCCCGATTTCCGGGATCGGCCTCGATCCAGGTGATCTTGTCCGGTTCGACGCCCAGCGACTTGGCGACGTACGTCGCGGTGTCCACGTCGAAGCCGCTGTAGGTGTCGCCGTCCTTCAGGCCGAGCCCGGGCTGGTCGAACGAGATGCCGATCCGTAGCGAGCCGCCGGGTGTCGCGCCGGGCACGACCGACGGCGAGGGGTTCACCTCGCCGCCGGATCCGCATCCGGTCAGCGCGAGAGCAAGGGCCGCACCGAGGGCGACCAGCGAGGACCGCACGGCGTGGGCCCGCATCACCGGTCCTCCTCCCCGTTCTCAGCCGGATCGAGGTCGTCCGGAGTGACGTCTCGACCGTAGGTCGGCCCGTCGTCGGACCAGACCGCCTTGATCTTGCCGCCGGTGTGCTCCACCACGTTCTTGCGGACCAGGAACCAGCCGATCACGAGCAGGATGGCGAGGACCGGGATGCCGATCACCACCACGATGAAGGTGGTCTTGTGCCAGAAGTAGGGCGAGGACTGCCAGCCCGAGATCGCCATCCCGACCAGCACGAAGACGAGGAACGCCAGCCCGAAGTAGCTGGTCCACGGATAACCGGGTGCCGGGAACTTGCTCGGTGGGATGACACCCTTGTTGACCAGGGCTCGGAAGCGCAGCTGGGACGCGAAGATCGTCCCCCAGGTGAAGACGATTCCGATCGATGCCGCCTCCAGCGCGATCTCGAACGCGTCGGGCTCGAGGAAGTTCAGCAGCGCGCCGAAGACGAAGACGACCGAGGTCATCACGATCCCGGCCCAGGGCACGCCCTGGCTGCTCATCTTCAGCGTGAACCGCGGCGCTTGCTTCGACATCCCGAGGCTGCGCAGCACGCGGCCGGTGGAGTACAGCCCGGAGTTCAGGCTGGACATGGCCGCGATGATCAGGATCGCCTGGATCAGGCTGGCCATCCAGGTCAGGCCCATCCGGTCGAAGACGGTGACGAACGGGCTGGTACCCGCCGTGTACTCACTGGTCGGCAGCATGCAGCAGAGCAGGAAGATCGAGCCGATGTAGAATACGCCGATCCGGAAGATCACCGCGTTGACGGCCTTCGGCACCTCTTTTTCGGAGTTCTCCATCTCCCCGGCCGCGACGCCGACCATCTCGATCGCCGCGTACGCGAACACGACACCGGACATGACCAGCAGCGGGCCGTACCAGTTGTACGGGGCCTCGGTCGGCCAGAAACCGCCCGGATTGCTCCACAGGTTGGAGATGCCGGCCTTGTGATCACCGACGTTCAGTCCGAAGGCCACTACCACCACGCCGACGACCAGGAAGACGACGATGGCGCCGACCTTGCCGATCGCGGCCCAGAACTCGAACTCACCGAACGCCCGGGCGGACAGCAGGTTGATCACCAGCACCACCGCCAGCGCTATCAGCACGGTGGCCCAGGTGGGCATGGTCGGGATCCAGTACTGGACGTACAAGCCGACCGCGGACAGCTCCGCGATACCGGTCAGGGCCCAGTTCATCCAGTACATCCAGCCGGTGACATAGGCTGCCTTCTCGCCGTAGAACTCCCGCATGTAGGAGACGAAGGCGCCGGATGTCGGCCGGTGCAGCACCAGTTCGCCGAGCGCGCGCATCAGGAAGTACGCGACCACGCCGACGAAGGCATAGCTGAGGATCAGGGCCGGCCCGGTGTTGTGCAGCCGGGACGCCGAGCCGAGGAACAGACCGGTGCCGATCGCGCCGCCGATGGCGATCATCTGGACGTGGCGGCGACCGAGGGTCTGCTTGTAGCCCACCTGTTCGGCGTTGAGGTGGGCAGAGTGGTCACTCTGAGGTGTGTCGAGTTGCGTCATGATCTCTCGTTTCGGGGGCGTCTTCACAGGGCTGGAAGGCAGGCGAGAATGCCGGACGGCGATGACAGGCGAGGAACGAATGAAGCGGGTGGTGCTGGGCTCAGCTGATCGCGCTGACGGGGCCGTCGCGTTGGCCCGGACGTGCGGTGTCGTCGGTCAGCGACTCGGCCACGGCGTCGTGGACCTGGTCGAGATGGAATCGCATCGCATCCTCGGCCTCGACCACCGAGCTCCGGGCGATGGCGGCGGCGATGCTGCGATGCTCGGAGTCGGAGTCTCCCCGCCGCCGGCGGGAGCGGTCGTTGAGCATCCCCGACTGCCCGGTCAGCGCGGCGCGGATCGAGTTGATCACCTGGGTGAACACCGGGTTCTTCGACGCCTCGGCGACGGCCAGATGGAAGCTCGCGTCCAAGCCGATCCACACCTGCGGATCGGACTCGGCCTCCATGTGCTCGATCAGTCCCTGGATCTGCTCCAGGTCGGCCTCGGTCCGCCGCAGAGCGGCCAACCCGGCGGCTGGCACCTCGATGTGCGGACGCACCTCGAGCAGATCGCCGACGGAGTACCCACCGAAGATCAACTCGCTGGGACGCCGACCGACGACGAAGGTGCCTTTGCCGGTCCGGGTCACGGTCAGCCCGAGGGCGGAACTGGCACGTAGCACCTCCCTGATGACCGACCGGCTGACCGAATAGCGCGCGGCCAGGGCGGCCTCCGACGGCAGCCGGTCACCGACCCTGATCACGCCGGCGGCGATCGCGTCCTGAAGATCATCCAGCACGAAACCGACTGCCGACTGTCGTGGGAACACTGACGGACCAGCTGTACGGCTGTCAGACAGGTAACCCACGCGTTCACCTTGGCACCGGAGAATACGGGGCGTCAAGCATTGCTATGTAACGAGCGCGTTGAATACTGATGACGTGCACCAGGAGCGCAACGTGCTCGGTGGGGAGCTCGAACCCTGCGGTTGGGACCCGGTGACCGGCTTCTATCGCGACGCTAGCTGCACCTGCGGACCGGCGGTGGCCCGTCACCTGGTCTGCGCGGTCGTCACCGCGGACTTCCTCGCCCATCAGCGGTCGGTCGGCAACGACCTGATCACCCCGGTCCCTGAGTTCGGGTTCCCGGGACTGCGGCCCGGCGACCGGTGGTGCGTCGTGCTGGACCGCTGGCTGCAGTCGTACGAGGCCGGCCTGGCCTCACCGATCGTGCTGGCGGCGACCAACGAGCGGGCGCTCGACCTGGTCGAGCTCGACGTGCTCCGCCGCTTCGCCGTGGACGTACCGGACGATCTGAGCGTGCTGGGATAGTCGGGCATCCTGCCTAGCTTTACGCACCATTGCGTATGGCTCGCGGTGGCCCGACTGAGCGAGTATGTCATCATGCGGCTCCGCGGGTTGGTCACGGTCGCCCTCGTGATGATCGCCTCCGGTCTGCCCGCAACGGCGGTCCCACACCACGCTGCCGCCGCTCCCGCGGCTCCGCCCGCTCGGCCGGCGACCGCACCCGCTCGGCCGGCGACCGCACCCGCTCGGCCGGCGACCGCACAGGGCCGCATCGACATCAACGGCGACGGCTATCCGGACCTGGTGATCAACCAGGATCGGGCCGCCCGGATCCTGTACGGCTCACCCACGGGGCTCTCGGCGAGTCGATCGGCCTTCTTCCCTGACGACGTCCTCACCCAGCCACTGCCCGAGGACTTCGAGTCTTCGGGATCGACCACTGCCGCGGCCGACTTCGACGGCGACGGCTATACCGACCTCGCTGTGGGCGTTCCGGAGGCACAGGTCGGTCGCAAATCGTCAGCCGGCGCGGTCTATGTCCTGTACGGGTCGGCCACGGGGCTCGATCCGACGCGTCGGCAGACCTGGAGCCAGGACAGCAGTGGCGTCGCCGGGACGGCCGAGCCCGGTGACTGGTTCGGCGGCGCCCTGGCGGCCGGAGACTTCGACGGTTCCGGCGACGCCGACCTGGCAATCGGTGTGCCCGGCGAGCAGCTCCGCGGGCACCGGAGCTGGCCGGGCGCCGTGCACGTTCTCTACGGCTCGGCTCGCGGGCTGACTGCGAACCGGAGCCGGTGGTTGACGTCGGGCTCGCCCGGTGTGCCGGGAACGCTGCGCGACAAGGCGTTCGGGGCAGCACTTGCCGCCGGGGACCTGACGGCGTCAGGCTACGACGATGTCGTAGTCGGCGTGCCCGGCGCGAGGGCAAACGGACGGCAAGCGGCGGGCGCCGTCGTTGTCCTCCGCGGTGGTCCGACCGGAATCACATCCAAGCGCGCACAGCGCTGGACGCAGGCCACCAAGGGGGTCCACGGCCGCGCTGAGGCCGGGGACGAGTTCGGCGGCGGCCCATTGGTCGTCGGGCATTTCGCGGGTCGCAGGTATGCCGACGTGGCGGTCGGTGTCAGGTTGGAGCGCGTGCGCGGCCAGATCCAGGCCGGCGCGGTCAATGTGCTGTACGGCACCGCCCGCGGTCTGACGTCGAAGGGCAATCAGATCTGGACGAAGGCCAGTGCCGGCATCTCCGGGAAGCCGGGAGAGTACGAGGAGTTCGGGATCTCGCTCGCGAGCGCAGACCTCGGACGCAACGGCGGAACGACCACATACGACGACCTTGCCGTCGGAGCGATCTGGGGCAACGGGGGCGCGGTCTTCGTTCTGCACGGATCGGCCACCGGGCTGACAGCACGCGGCAGTCAACGCTGGACGCTGGCCAGCCCCGGAGTACCCGAAGACCCGGACGACCTCGACTCGTTCGGTGCCTCCGTGGCTGCCGCCGATTTCGGCAGGGGCCCGTACGCCGACCTGGTGATCGGCATCCCCGACCTGATCGTGGATGGGGACGGGTCCGAGCCAGAGCGTGGCGGTGGGGTCCTTCTGCTCCGCTCGACCCGGGACGGCCTGACGGGTGCCGGCAGCACGATCTGGACGAATTCCTCGTTCGGGCCCGACGCCGGCGCACCACAGCTGGGCTACGGTCTGCTCGCCCGCTGAGGTCTCAGGCTCATCCGCGACCGGCCGGTCATCGGAGTGATCAGATCTCGAGTGCGGTCAGGTCGACGCCGTGCCGGCCGGCGGAATAGACCCGGGTCGTCGAGTCCAATGTCGCCGGCAACACGCTGACCTGGTCCAACGCAACCGACGACGTACGTCCGTCGCGCAGGCGCAGCGCCAGCCGAGCGCTCCGGCCGAGCCCGCCCTTGACCGTCGCGATCTCGGCGACGCCGTCCCACCCGGACGACAGGTCGCCGATCACGACACCACCGCGACCGATCCGGATCGCGGTCCCGGGCCGCAACTCGCCGAGTTCGCGTCGAGCCCGTCGATAGATCAGGTAGGAAATGGCCGCCCAGGCAACGCTGATCGTCACGATCACGACCGAGACCCATAGGCCCAGCGGCTGCCCCTGCGAGCGAAGCCAGATCGCAAAGCCCACCACGACCAGCACGGTGATCAGCAGGCTGACCAACCTGGACCGGAACAGCCGGCGGCGGCGCTCGGCCCGCTCGGTCACCCGCTCCAGGTCGTACGCGACGACGAGCTCCTCGATCGCCCCGCCGGTCATGGCAGCAATCCTGCCAGGCCCGGCTGACTCAGCAGGCGACTCCCGCGCAGGGCGGCCGGTGGCCGGTGCTGACCTGCGTGTTTCCGCCGAGGTCGGTGCCGTTCGGGGCGTAGAAGGCCCACCCGCTGTTCCGGACGGCTCGGTTGCCCTTCAACGCGACCCCGGCCTCGGTCGTGAAGACGCCGTCGGTGTTGTGCACGAAACGGTTGTTCACCAGTGTCGCCACGAAGTCGCTGTCTTGGGACGAGGCGGTGAAACCGGTGGTGTTGTCGGTGAACGTGTTCCCGGTCAGCGTGGCAGCGCTGAGGGTGAGATCTACCCCGGTCGTGTTGCGGGCGAACGTGTTCGACGTCAGCTCGAGCCCGAATCCGACCACTGCCGACACCGCCGTGGTGGCGCCGGTGATCGTCGTCCGGCGCAGCACGAGCGGGCTGGTCCGGACGGATACGCCGGTCGTGCTGTTCTCCACCCGGCTGTCGGTCAGGCTGCACTGGGCTTCCTCACAGCCGAACGCCTCGGACGTGTTGTTGCCGAAGTACGACCGAGTCACCGAGACGCCGCCGGTGTCGATGTGAACACCACGATCGTTGTTGGTGAACGACGAACCGCTCACGGTGAACATGCCGGTGAAAACGCCGGCGATACCGGAGCCGTTGCGGTGGAAGTGCGAGTCCTTCACGTCCACGTCCGTGTACCGGTTCTGGAACATCCCGTTGGTGCCGGAGGCATTGATGCCCAGCCCGTTCCAGGCGAACAGCACGCCGCGCACGGTGATCGTGCGAGCCGGCAACCCGGTGTCGCTCTCCTCCTCCGCGGCCGCCAGACCCGTGCTCGACTCGCTGATCCGCCCGTTGCGCACGGTGGGGCTGCCGTCTCCGGTGACGGTGACGGCGGTCCCACCCTTGGCCGTCAACCGATGACCTCGCAGGTCGAGGACCACGTTGCCGCGAAGCGTCAGTGCGTTGCCGCGGCAGCTGAGATCCGAGGCGAGGTAGGCGTTTTTGGTCAGCACCGCCCCGCAGCGCGCGACCTCCGATCCCGTCGTCGCGCTCGCCGGCCCCCGCGACGGCGACCATGGCGGCCACCAGCAGCGTCCCGATCCCGGCCATCCGCATCCGCATCCGCATCCGCATCCGCATCCGCATCGATGATCTCCCGTGAGTCGAGCAGGCCGCTCCCGGCGGCCGGCGTTCTCCACGGTCAGTCTGCGGCACTCCCGTCGCCGCTGTCAGCGACGGCGTGAAATCGATCAGGACCGGCCGACGATCGTCTCCGAGACCGGACGACGCGGCGTGGCAGGCAGCGGCGTCTCCGGCGCCCAGCCGATCCGCAGCAGCAGCTGCGGGCACAGGCTTCCGCCGAGGACGTCCGCGGCGACCACGGCGCGGCTCTGCTCGACTTCGAGCACCTGGCTGAGCGGGCAGCTCGCCAGTCCCTGCCGGGTCGCCTCCAGCAGCACCGCGCTGGCCGCCTCGCCGGCGCGCAGCCGGGACAGCCGATCGTCCGATGCGGTGCCGAGCACGACCAGCATCGCCTGCTCGGGCTCGATGTTGTTCACCGTCTCCCTCGGCACGCCGAAGTCGCGCGCCGCGACCACCGACGGCGGCGCGGGCCGGACCAGGTTCTCCGCCGGGATCCCGTGGGAGTCGATGTGATCGGTCCAGGCAGCCAGCTCCTCGACGTACTCCGGTCGGCTCGTCTGCACCGCCGCGGCCGTGGCGAAAGCGCCGGCCAGCAGCGCCCGCCGCTCGGCGTCGTCCACGTGCAGCAGCAGGACGCCCTGCTCGGCGGCGCGGTCGAACAGCTGCTGCCGGAAGGCGTCGGGTAGCGGCCAGTTGCGGAAAGCCCGCCGGTCGGACCGTCGGCGCGGGATCTGCTCGACCAGGGTGGCGTCGACCCGGTCGACGCCGCCCTCCAAGACGACGGACGCGAGCAGGTCGGGCCTGGCCGGATCCGGCAGCCGGCGCACCTGAGCGCCGATCCCGGCCGCGGCGAGCGCCACCCGCAGATGGTGCAGGGCGGCGCCGCAGCTCACCACCAGGTCACGCTGATCGGGGTCGGCCACCCGCAGCCAGCACTGCTCGTCTGCGTACAGGTCGATGGCGTCGCCGGAGAGGGCGAACCGCCACGGCTGGGTGTTGTGCACCGAAGGCGCTCGACCGGCCAGCTCGACAGCGTTCCGGACGGACTCGCTCAGGGCGTTCATCGTGATCATCGTGGGCCACCTGACATCGTTGGAGGGACGTGTCGAGCCTGGCACCGGCCGCGCCCGGCCAGCAGGGCCGAACGGCCCTGCCCGCCGCGGGCCATCGACCCCGGCTTCGGGGGCTGATCAGACCTCCGGACCTGCCCGGCCGGGACCTCCGGCACTGGGGCCGGCCACGCACGGCTGCCTACGGTCGAGACATCGGCGCCCCCTCGGCCTGCTCGACGGGCCGATCGGTGTCGGGTGCCGCTGTGACATGAGAGGAAAGGCGATGTCAACCGCAACCATGCCTTCGACGACGTGGGTTCATGGGTTCGATCGACTCGACGAGGTGGAGGCGGGCCTCGATGGCGGGTGGGACTCGGTCCGGGGACTGCTCGGCGGGAAGGGGGCGAACCTCGCGGAGATGACCCGCCTGGGCATTCCGGTCCCGCCCGGCTTCACCGTGACCACGCGAGCCTGCCTGAGCTATCTCGACGGCGACGGCCGGCTGCCCGACGGGCTGTGGTCGCAGGTGCTGCACGCCCTGCACGCGATCGAGGACCGGCTGGACAAGCGCTTCGGCGATCCGGCGGCCCCGCTGCTGGTGTCGTGCCGATCCGGTGCCAAGTTCTCCATGCCGGGGATGATGGACACCGTCTTGAACCTCGGCCTGAACGACGAGACCGCCAAGGGTCTGGTGGCCCTGACCGGTGACGAGCACTTCGTGTTCGACTCCTACCGCCGGCTGATCCAGATGTTCGGCACGGTCGTGCTGGGTCTGCGTGACGAGCTGTTCGAGAACGTGCTGTCCGACGCGCGCCACGTGCGCGGCGTGACCAGCGACGCCGATCTGAGCGCGGACGAGCTGCGGACCGTCGTCGCCCGCTTCCGCGACCTCGCGGCCGGGTTCCCGACCGATCCGGCCGAGCAGCTGCGGATGGCGATCGAGGCCGTCTTCTCCTCCTGGAACGGCCGGCGTGCGGTCGACTACCGCAACGCTGCCGGGATCGCGCACGACCTGGGTACGGCGGTCAACATCCAGGCGATGGTCTTCGGCAACCTCGGGGAGCACTCCGCGACCGGGGTCTGCATGACCCGCAGCGGCGCCACCGGACTGCCCGGCCTGGAGGGCGACTTCCTGGTCAACGCCCAGGGCGAGGACGTGGTTTCCGGCACCCGCGCCACCCGGCCGATCGAGGCGCTGGCGCAGGTCATGCCCACCGCGTACGCGGAGTTGCAAGCGATGGCCGCGAAGCTGGAGGCGCGCTACCACGAGATGCAAGACATCGAGTTCACCGTGGAGGACGGCCGGCTGTGGCTGCTGCAGACCCGCGACGGCAAGCGGACCGCTCAGGCGGCCGTCCGGATCGCGGTCGATCTGGCCAACGAGGGCCTGATCGGACGCGCCGACGCGGTCCGCCGGGTCACGCCGAGCCAGGTCGACTTCTTCCTGCACCCGCAGCTGGCCGTCGCCGCACGTCAGCAGGCGGCCGACGAGGGCCGGCTGATCGCGACCGGCCTGAACGTCTCCCCCGGCGCCGCCGTGGGCGTGGCCGCGTTCGATCCGGACGTCGCCCAGCGGCTGGCCGGGGACGGGCGCCAGGTCATCCTGGTCCGGCCCGAGACCAAGCCGGACGACGTCCACGGCATGCTCGCCGCCGAGGGCATCCTGACCACCAGAGGTGGTCGCACCAGCCACGCCGCCCTGGTGGCGCGGCAGTTCGGCAAGCCCGCGGTGGTCGGGGTCGGCGCGCTCGAGGTGGACCTGGTCGGGCACCGGGCGACGATGGGCGAGCTGGTGATCGAGGAGGGCGACTGGCTGTCGCTGGACGGCAGCACCGGCGAGGTGTACGCCGGCCGGCTCGACACCTTCGTCCCCGACATCTCCGACGGCTGGCTGGCCACGCTGCTCGGCTGGGCCGACGATCTGCGGACCCTCGGTGTCCGCGCCAACGCCGACTACCCGGCGGACGCCAGGCGAGCGCGCGACTACGGCGCCGAAGGCATCGGGCTGTGCCGGACCGAGCACATGTTCTTCCAGTCCGAACGGCTGCCGGTGATGCAGCGCATGATCATGAGCGACTCGGTCACCGAGCGCCGGGACGCGCTGGCCGAGCTGGAACCGCTGCAGCGAGACGACTTCCTCGGCCTGTTCCGGGCGATGGACGGGCTGCCGGTGATCATCCGGCTGGTCGACCCGCCGCTGCACGAGTTCCTGCCCACCTTCGAGGAGCTGTCCAAGCGGATCACCGACGCCAAGATCAGGCTGTCGGCGGCCGGGTCGCTGGACGAGGTCGACGACCTGCTCGGCCGGCTGCGCCGGGACGAGGACCTGCTCCGCCAGGTCCGGGCGTTGCACGAGTCCAACCCCATGCTCGGCCTGCGCGGCGTGCGGCTGGCGATCCGGCACCCGGAGATCTTGCAGATGCAGGCCCGGGCGATCTTCGCCGCCGCCTGCGACGCTGCCGAGGAAGGTGGCGGCCCGCGGCCGGAGGTGATGATCCCGCTGACCAGCGACGCCGGCGAGCTGATCCGGGCGCGGCAGGTGATCGACAGCGAGGCCGCGGCGGTGTTCGCCGACCGGGGCATCACCGTCGACTATCTGGTCGGCACCATGGTGGAGACGCCGCGCGCGGCCCTCACCGCCGACAAGCTGGCCGAGCACGCGGACTTCTTCTCCGTCGGGTCGAACGACCTGACCCAGACGACGTACGCGCTGTCTCGGGACGACGCCGAGACGAGCTTCCTGATCGACTATCTGCGGACCGGCGTCTACGACCACGATCCGTTCAGCTCGCTCGACCCGGACGGTGTCGGGCTGCTGATCGACCGCGCGATCGCGGCGGCCCGCACGCGGGAGGACGACTTCGAGGTCGGCGTCTGCGGCGAGCACGGTGGGGACCCGGCCTCCATCGCCTGGTGCCACGCGCACGGGCTGACCTACGTCAGCTGCTCGCCCTTCCGGGTCCCCGTCGCCCGCCTGGCCGCCGCCCAGGCAGCCCTGGCGACCGCCTCCTGACCGGCACCCGGCACCCGGCACCCGGCCGGCCTTCCCCGGAGCTCACCTCCCCCGGAACCTCACCCCTCCCCCGGAGCCTCACCGCCCCCCGGAACCTCACCTC